>CAYYIA010000097.1:0-6876 GCA_964471875.1 uncultured Acidimicrobiia bacterium | reverse complement strand
GGTTGATGCCGATGAGCGCATCAAACTCCCCGAGGCGCAGATCACGCAGGATCTGCACGCGTTCCAGGGTGTCGATGTCCGAGTGTAGGTAGCGAGCCCGCACCCCGACCTCGAGAAGGTACTCGGTGAGGTCCTCCGCCATCTTCTTGGTAAGGGTGGTTACGAGCACCCGCTGGCCGGTGTCGGCGCAGGAACGGATCTCCTCGAGCAGGTCGTCGATCTGGCCCTTCGTCGGTCGAACCACGACCTCCGGATCGACCAGACCGGTGGGACGGATGATCTGCTCGACGACGCGTGCCGAGTGCTCGAGTTCCCACCTGCTCGGGGTGGCCGAAAGGAAGATCGCCTGCTTGGTGCGCTCCAGCCACTCGTCGAACCGGAGCGGACGATTGTCCATTGCCGAGGGCAGCCGGAATCCGTGTTCGACGAGGACCTCCTTGCGGCTGCGGTCACCTTCGAACTGCCCATGGAGCTGCGGGATCGTGACATGGGACTCGTCCACCACGAGGAGGTAGTCGTCGGGGAAGTAGTCGAGCAGCGTGTATGGCGCCAGCCCGGGCTCCCGGCCGTCGATGTGGCGCGAGTAGTTCTCGATTCCGTTGCAGTACCCCAACTCCCGCATCATTTCGAGGTCGTGGGCGGTGCGCATCCGGAGGCGCTGGGCCTCGAGGAGCTTGCCGTGTTGCTCGAACCAGGCGAGACGGTCGGCGAGCTCGACTTCGATGCCGGCGAGGGCCGCCTGCATCCGCTCCTCCGTGGCCACGTAGTGACTCGCCGGGTAGACGAACAACTCATTCAGCTCGGCGAGCACCTCCCCGGTGACCGGGTTCATCTCGGTGATGCGCTCCACCTCGTCGCCGAAGTACTCGACGCGAAACACCGTCTCCTCGTAGGCGGGCATCACTTCGAGGGTGTCACCGCGCACACGGAACCGGCCGCGAATCAGATTGACCTCGTTGCGCTGGTACTGGATGTCGACGAGCCGGCGCACGGCGTCCTCGAGGGGGTACTCCACTCCCTTGATGAGCCGCAGGAGCTGGCCCTCGTATTGCTCCGGCGATCCCAGGCCGTAGATGGCCGACACGGAGGCCACGATGATCACGTCGCGGCGGGTGAGCAGCGCCGCGGTCGCGCTGTGGCGAAGGCGCTCGATCTCGTCGTTGATCGTGGCGTCCTTCTCGATGTAGGTGTCGCTCTGGGGGAGATACGCCTCCGGCTGGTAGTAGTCGTAGTAGGAGACGAAGTACTCGACCCGGTTCTCGGGGAAGAACTGCCGGAACTCGTTCGCCAGTTGCGCCCCGAGGGCCTTGTTCGGCGCCAGGACCAGGGTCGGCCGTTGCACCTTCTCGATGAGCCAGGCGACGGTTGCCGACTTCCCCGACCCGGTGATGCCGAGAAGCGTCTGGAATCGCTCCCCTGCGTCGACCCCTTGGGCGAGTTGGGCGATCGCCTCCGGCTGGTCACCGGCGGGCGAGAAGTCGGATACGGCGCGAAACGGGATCACCCGGCCACCTTAGAAGGACCCAGTGACAGACTCACGCCCCTCAGTTCGGTGCGAGTTCCGCCCACACCCGGCGGCACTGTTCGGCCAGGTCGTCGGCGTCACCCGAGTTGTCGATCACCCACGAGGCGGCCTGCAGCCACTCACCTCGTGACGGCTGGCGGCCCATGACCTGTCGTGCCTCTTCGGCGCTGATCCCGCTACGGGCGACCGCCCGCTCGAGCCGCAGCTCGTCGGGTGCATCGACCACGATCCAGTCCCACCCGGCACCGGCGAGATCCCGCAGCACCGGGACTTCGATGAGGACGACTTCGCCGGTCCGCCGTCCGGCGAACTGGCGAATGCGCTCTGCGATCCCGGGAGCGGTGATCGATTCGAGTTCCCGCAGCTGGTCCCCATCGGCGAACACGATGCGGCCGAGGGCGCGGCGGTCGATGGCGCCGTCTGCCCCCACCACTTCGGGCCAGCGCGCCGCCACCAGAGCGGTCTCCTCGGTCCCCGGTGAGAGCACCTCCCGGCCGGCATCGTCGCCGGCGTAGGTTGCGGCCCCGAACGAGCGGAACCATCGTGCCGCGGTCGACTTGCCGCTGCCGATTCCACCGCCGAGAAAGTAGGCCGCGCCCACCGGGCGAGGCTACCGGCGTGGAGCGTCGCCGAGGCGGATGAGCCCGGCGAGCACGTGGAAGGCGCGGGCCACCCGGGAACGAGGACTCAGCGCCACCACCGGAATGCCCTCGTTGACGGACTGCGGCACCAGGCGGTCCGAAGGGATCGACCCGGCGACGCGGAGACCGAGGCTGCGCTCCAGTTCGACCAGGTCGAGGCGCGCCTTGGCGTTCACCCGGTTGACGACGAGCTGGAGGCGTCCCATCGGGAACCCGGATCCGCGGAGGGCATCGAGGGCGATCTTGGCGTTCTTCACAGACGGAAGGTCCATGTCGACGACCACGAGCACGTCGTCGGCCTGTTCGAGCACGGTGATCAGGTGGTCATCGAAGATCGGGGGCGTGTCGATGACCACGATGTCGTAGAGGGTGCGAAGTCGATCGACGACCGCGGCGATCACCTTTGCGGGCACCTCGTCCTCGCTGACGGGGAGCACCGGAGCCGGGAGCACCCGGAGCCCGCTCTCGTGGCGAAGCAGCATCGACTCGAGCTTGGCGTCGGAGAGCTCCTCGATCCGTCGGGAGACATCGAGGAGGGTTCGCGACGGATCCATCTGGAGGAGCAGAGCGACATCACCGAACTGGAGGTCGGTGTCGACGATCACCACACGGTCGTCGCCGCGCTGCATGGTGAGCGCCATCGCCAGGTTGGTGGCGGTCACCGTCTTGCCGGATCCGCCCTTGCCTGCCATCACCGCCACGACCCTGCCGCCGCCGGCCGCGCGTCGCATGCTGGGACGCACCGGCGGCTCGGGCCGCTCGAACGGGGACGCGGGCATGCCTGCACGCAACGGCACCGCGCCTTCGGGGTGGATCACGACCACCTCATCGGGGTGACGCGCCGGCAGCGGGGGCGGAGACGATGGCGGAGGCGGATAGGCGAACGTGTCCGGCTCGATCGGAAGGACGGGGGCCGGGTCGGCCACCGGGGCGAACACGGATGCTGCCTCGCCTGCCACCTCATCGAGTCGCCGCGGCCGGGGAGTCTCAGGCACCTCGGCCGGGGCAACCGGCAGCTCCCACGCCGGAGGAAGCTCCTCGATGGGTCCGACGGACGCGACCGGAATCGGGTGGTCGAGCACCTCCACCGGCCCGCTCGGCTGCGGTGGTGCATGACGCGACGGAGCGACGGTTGCGGCGCGAGCGGGCGCCGCCCGCTCCCAATCGGGATCAGGTGCGAACAGGTCGGCATCGGTGGGACGGGGCGCCACCTTGGGGGTCCTCGGGGCCGGAGTCACGGCCGGAGGTGCCACCGCCCGGGGAGCAGCCACCACGGGTTGGGAGACGAACGCTGCGACCACCGCCGGGCCTGACACGGCCTCCAACTCGACATCGACCACCGGTACATCTGTGCCCGCCGGGGCGGCGGTTGCCGGGGAATGGCCCCCGCGCGCCACGGCGAGAATCTCATCGACTTTGCGCAGGGTGAGCGGCGTCTCGACGACGCATGCCAGACCCGCCTTCATGCCCGCCAGCATCATCCGGTTGGTGACCAGGTTCGCCACCATGGCGAGGGGAAGGGTGGGATCCGCGGTGCGCAGTCCTCCGGCCCCGGTGATCCCTTCCTCAGAGCCGAGGGATGGGCCGAGGACGGCGACATCGACACGGCCCCCCGGGACGATCTCAGCGGCTTCGTCGAGGGTGCGGGCGGTGAGCACCCGTTGCCCGGCGAAGAGCATGCGGGCATCCTCGACGAAGCCGGGATCGGCGTCGACGATCAGCACGAGGCTACGCGGGGACGGCATGCTCACCTTTCTCGATCCGCAGCGGGATCCGACAAGGAACATCGGAGCGCGCAGACAGAACTTGAGGGTCAAGCACTAGTCAGGGTGGCAGGCCCATCGGCGCCCGTTGCGATGGCAGCACCTGCCAGAGACACCCGGCGGCGGCGCTACTTGCGGCCGATCCCCCGCTGCTTGAGCTCTTCGAGGATGGCCTCGAGCGAAGCGTCGGCGTTGAACGTCGGTGCCGGCTCGTCCTGGGCGTCTTCCTTCTCGAACTCCTGGGTCCGCTTACGCTTGCCGCCACGGTCCCCGCGATCAGCGGCGCGTTCGCCACCACGGTCGCTGCCGCGGTCTGCGGGAGCGGGAGCACCGGGGCGACGCTCCTCTTCCTGCCACTGGCTGCGGCTCTCCCACTCGGGAAGGGCTTGCTTGATCGACAGGCTGATCCGGCGGCGCTCGCCGTCGATCTCGGTGATCTTCACCTTGACCGGCTGCTCCACGGACAACTCGAGTTCCGGGCTCTCCACGTGGTGCATGGCGATCTCGGAGACGTGCACCAGGCCCTCGACGCCATCGGCCACGGACACGAATGCCCCGAAGGGAACCGTCTTCGTGACCTTGCCATCGACGATGGCCCCGACGCCGTGGGCACCGCTGAAGGATTCCCAGGGATCGTCACGGGTCTGACGGATCGAAAGCGAGATGCGCTCCCGATCGAGGTCTACCTCGAGCACCTTCACCTTGACCTTGTCGCCGACGCTCACGACCTCGGAAGGGTGGCTGACGTGCTGCCACGACAACTCGGATACGTGTACCAGACCGTCCATGCCACCGACATCGACGAAGGCGCCGAAGTTGACCACGGACGACACGACACCGTCGCGGATCTCGCCCGACTTGAGCTCGTCGAGGAAGGCCTGCCGCTGCTCCTGCTGTGCCTCTTCGAGGAATGCCCGACGCGACAGCACCACGTTGTTGCGGTTCTTGTCGAGCTCGATGACCTTGGCCTCGAGGGTCTCGCCGATGTACGGATGGAGGTCGCGGACCCGACGCAGTTCGACCAGCGAGGCAGGGAGGAATCCTCGCAGCCCGATGTCGACGATGAGCCCGCCCTTGACGACTTCGATGACCTGGCCGGTGACCGTGCCACCGTCCTTCATCACACCTTCGATCCGTCCCCAGGCGCGCTCGTACTGGGCCCGCTTCTTGGAGAGGATGAGACGACCCTCGGAGTCCTCCATGGTGAGGACGAGGGCCTCGATCTTCTCGCCGACCTTGACGATGTCCGCGGGGTTCACCGAGTTGCGGATCGACAGCTCTTTGGCCGGGATCACACCTTCGGACTTGAAGCCGATGTCGACGAGCACTTCGTCGGGATCGACCCGCACCACCGTGCCGATGATGAGGCTTCCCTCCTTGAACTCCACCACGGTCTGTTCGACGGCGGCAGCGAAGTCCTCGGCGGTGAGGTCGTTGGCGATGTCCCCCAGCGCCCTCATGGCGGCGGCCTGGTCGGCCACCTGCAGGCGGTCAGTGGTCGTGGCGCCGCCTGCCGGCGTCTCGACAGCGCCAGCCTCGGCGGCAGGCGCGGGTGCGGTGTCGTTGGTCATGAGTTTGGGTTCACCTCGAAGGAGTACTCCCCGGGCGCAGATGGCCCGGAGGCGGCGGAAAGCGTACCACAGGGAACTTTCGCCTGAGCCTGGGTGAAGGCCCCCTAGGGCTTGGCGTCGGCCAGGCTGGCTCCGGTGCCGACATCGGCCACGAGCGGGACCCGCAGTTCCACGACGCCCTCCATCACCGAATGCATCATCTCGGCGATGGCCAGCTGATGATCCTGCGGCGCCTCGACCACCAACTCGTCGTGGACCTGGAGCAGCATCTGGGCACCCGTACCCTCCAACTGGCGGTCCAACACGATCATGGCCTGTTTGATGATGTCGGCCGCCGAGCCCTGGATCGGGGCATTGAGCGCCATCCGCTCCCCTGCCTGGCGCTCCCGGAAGTTGTCGGAGGTCAGTTCGGGGAGGTAGCGCCGTCTACCGAGAATGGTCTCGGTGTACCCGAGGTTGCGAGCCTCGACCACGATCGACTGCATGAACGCCTTCACCCCGGGGAACTGCGAGAAGTACGCCTCCATCTGCGAGCGAGCCTCGTCCTGGGAGATCTCCAGGCGCTGGGCGAGACCGTAGGCCTCCATTCCGTAGAGCAGCCCGAAGTTGATCGTCTTCGCCCGACGCCGCATCTCGCCGCTCACCGCCGAAGCCTCGACCCCGAAGACCCGGGCTGCCGTGGCGGTGTGCACATCCTCACCTTCCTGGAAGGCGGTCATGAGCGCATCGTCACCACAGAGGTGCGCCAGGATGCGCAACTCGATCTGGGAGTAGTCGGCGACCACGAAGCAGTGCCCCGGTGCGGCGACGAAGGCGCGCCGGATGGTGCGTCCCTCCTCGGAGCGCACCGGAATGTTCTGCATGTTGGGCTGCTCGGAGGAGATTCGCCCGGTCGAGGCCCCGGTCTGGTTGAAGACGCAGTGGATGCGGTCGTCCTCGTCGATGAGCGGCAGCAACCCATCCACATAGGTGGAGCGCAGCTTCTCCAGCTCCCGGTAGCGCAGCAGGTGCTCCACCACCGGGTGCTGCTCGGCGAGCTTCTGCAGTACCGAGGCGTCCGTGGAGGGCTGACCCTTGGCGGTCTTCTTCAGTACCGGAAGCCCGAGGCGGTCGTAGAGCACTTCTCGCAGCTGCAGGGTCGAGTTGATGTTGAACGGCTCCCCTGCGGCCCGGTACACCTGGGTCTCCAGCGTGGCAAGCCGGTCCCGCAGGCTGTCGCCGAGTTCCTCCAGGTAGTCCCGATCCACTCCGATCCCGGCGTCTTCCATCCGGGCGAGCACCCTGACCAGGGGAAGCTCCACCTCTTCGAACAACCGCCGACTGCCGCGCGCCTCCAGCTCCTGGCCCAACGGCTCCACGAGACGGGCAACCGCGGT
>CAYYIA010000096.1:0-6922 GCA_964471875.1 uncultured Acidimicrobiia bacterium | reverse complement strand
CGGTCGACGCCGTGCTCCTTGGCGGGGTCGCGATGCTGCTGTGGAGGTACCCGGACCCCGCCGCACCCGTCCGCGGCGACGAACCCACGCCCCGGCTCCGGCTCCGGTTGGTGGTCGTCGCCGCGCTGGGGGCCCTCGGGTACGCCGCCATCGTCGGCGGCCTCGGCCGATACACCTGGCCCATGACCCTCGGCGTCCTGGCTCCGGGTCTGGGAGGGCTTGTCCTGGCGTGGCGCGGACGGCGCCGTCGCGACCCCGGACCGTCGCTTCGCATCGGTCAGGTCGTCCCCTGGCTTGCCGTGGCTCTAGGGGTGGCGGGTTTCGAGTTGGTGAACCTGTTCCTACAGCCGGGCCTCACCATCGACTCGTACGACCATCCCACCCTCAGCGTGCTGTGGGAGGCCACCGGCACCGGAGTCGGAGAGACCCTGGCGCTGCTGGCCTGGCTCGCGGTCGGCGTCTACCTGGTCGACCGATGACGAGCCGCGACATCTCCCTCACCATCTACGCCGCTCTGGCCGTGGCGGCGGTCGCCGTCGAGCTCACCGCACTGGCGCGGCCGCAGCGAGTGGCATCCTTGGGGAGGCTGCTGGGCCGGGCAATGCGCACCCGCACCGGCCGAGTCGCCGTCGTCACCGGCTGGGCCTGGCTGGGGCTGCACTTCTTCGGCAAGTGAGAAGCCGGTGCCGGGTGCCGGGTGCCGGGTACCGGATCATCACCGAGTAGCCCAACCAACGCCGAAGGGGCGGGATCACTCCCGCCCCTTCTGGCCAACTGCCAATCGCCAATTGCTACTTCAACTCCACCGTGGCGCCGACGGCTTCGAGAACGCCCTTGGCCTTCTCGGCGGCGGCCTTGTCGACACCCTGCAGCACCGGCTTCGGTGCGCCGTCGACGAGTTCCTTGGCCTCCTTGAGGCCGAGGCTGGTGAGGCCGCGGACTTCCTTGATGACCTGGATCTTCTGATCCCCAGCGGCCACCAGGACCACGTCGAACTCGTCCTTCTCCTCGACGACCGCGGCGGCACCGCCACCGGCGGGCATCATCGCCATCGCCATCGGGGCGGCGGCGGTGACATCGAACTTCTCCTCGAACGCCTTGAGGAACTCGGAGAGCTCCAGCACGGTCATCCCGGCGAAGACGTCGAGCAGCTCCGAAGTGCTCATCTTGCTTGCCATCAGTCATTCCTCCTCGGCCGGTGAGGCCGGTGTTTCATCGGTGGTGTCGACATCTCCGTCGGTTGCCTCCGCGGGTGCGGGGGCTTCGGCGGCGGGTGCGGGCGCGGCAGCGGCTGCAACAGGGGCAGCAGCGGCAGGCATCTTCTCGATCAGCTGCGAGATCATCGTGGCCAGGTTCCGCGGCATGGCGGCCAGCAGGCTGGCCATCCGCACCATCGGCGCCTGGAAGACCCCGGCGACCTTGGAGAGCAGCACTTCACGGGGTTCGAGGTCGGCGAGAGCAGACACCCGTTCGGGCAGCAGCACCTCGTTGCCGAGCAAGCCGCCCTTGATCACCAGCTTCTGATGGTCCTTGGCGAAATCGCGCAGGACCTTGGCGGTGGCAGCGGCGTCCTCACCGGCAAAGGTGAGACCCGCAGGTCCCACCAGCATGCCGACGAAGTTCTCGTGTCCCAATTCGGCCGCAGCGATGCGGGCCAAGGTCATCTTGTAGACCTTGAACTCGCTCTTGGCGGCACGGAGTCCGCGGCGAAGCGCCTGCTGCTCCTTGACGGAGAGCCCGGCGTATTCGGCCACGAACACCGCCTGCGCCTTCTCGAGACGCTCCTTGATGTCGGCGACCGCCTGGACCTTGTCAGGTCGTGGCATGTCCCTTGCTCCTTGCGTGGTTTCCGGGCGGCGCCCGAAATGAAACGCTCCCGACGTGAGACCACGCGGGAGCGAAGAAATCCTTCTTCACAACCTGCGCCGGCGGCCTTGCGGCCTTTGACCCCAAAGGGACCTGCGGTCTGCGGTCGGTATGTGGAGGGGAAGATACCAGATGCCAGATGCCAGACGAAGACCGGGGTGCCGGGTGCCGGGTACCGGAGGCCCGAACCCCCGCGAATCTGGAATCTGGTGCCTGGTACCTGGTACCTGGTACCTATTCCTCCTTCAGCTCGTCCAGGGCGCCCACCTCCACGTGGACTCCGAGGCCCATCGTCGAGGAGACGGTGAGCTTCTTGATGTAGCGGCCCTTCGAGGACGACGGCTTCACCCTGGTGATCTCGGCGACGAGCATCGCCAGGTTCTCCCGCAGCTGCTGCGCGGTGAATGAGACCTTGCCGATGCCGACGGCCACATTGCCGAAGCGATCGTTGCGGTACTCCACCCGGCCGGCCTTGAACTCCTTGACGGCCTTGCCGACGTCGGGGGTGACGGTCCCGGCCTTGGGGTTCGGCATGAGGCCACGAGGTCCGAGGGCCTTGCCGAGCTTGCCGACCTCGGCCATGAGCGACGGATGGGCGATCGTGATGTCCCAGTCGAGAGGCTGGCTGCCCGCGGTGATCGCCGCAGCGAGCTCCGGACCACCGACGATGTCGGCACCCGCAGCCTGGGCGGCACGGGCGGCCTCACCTTCGGCGAAGGCGAGGACCTTCACCGTCTTGCCGGTCCCGTGGGGGAGCGAGACGGTGCCCCGCACCCCCTGGTCGGCCTGCTTGGGATCGATCCCAAGGTTGAACGAGGCTTCGACCGTCTCGTCGAACTTGGCGGTCGCGGTCGACTTCACCAACTCCAGGGCCTTGATCGGCCCAAAGAACGCTTCCCCATCGAACTTCTTGGCAGCGTCATCGCGCTTCTTGCTCATGGTCTCTCCTTGTGGTCATGCGACGCGTTCTGGGCGTCTCCCACCTCTGGTGGATGGCAGATTGCAGAAGGCAGATGGCAGATGCTCTGCCCTATGCCTCCGTCGTCTGCCGTCTGCTATCTGCTATCGGTCGAAGGTTGAGCTTCGCTCAGCCCTCGACCGTGATCCCCATCGACCGCGCCGTGCCTTCCACGATCTTTGTGGCAGCGTCGACGTCGTTGGCGTTGAGGTCCACCAGCTTCGTCTCGGCGATCTGCTTGACCTGTGCCTTGGTGACCTTGCCGACCTTGACGGTGTGCGGGGTGGCCGAGCCCTTTTCGACACGAGCCGCCTGGCGCAGCATCACTGCGGCCGGCGGGGTCTTGGTGACGAAGGTGAACGAGCGGTCGTCGTACACCGTGATCTCCACCGGGACGATCGTCCCGATCTGGCTTTCCGTCGCCGCGTTGTACGACTTGACGAAATCCATGATGTTGACGCCGTGCTGACCGAGCGCCGGACCCACCGGGGGTGCAGGCGTCGCCTGCCCCGCGGGGATCTGGAGCTTCAGGATCGCGGCGATCTTCTTGCGGCCCATGTTTCCCTCTCCGGACTAGAACTTCTGGATCTGATCGAAATTGAGTTCGACCGGGGTCTCCCGGCCGAAGATGTCGACGAGGACCCGGACCTTCGACTGGTCCAGGTTGATGTCCTCGATGACGCCGTTGAAGTCGGCGAAGGGGCCGTCGATGACGCGCACCGTCTCCCCCACCTCCCAGTCCGGCTTGAACCGGGGGGCCTTCTTCTCCTCATCCTTGCGAACCCCGAGGATTCGCTCCACCTCGCGCCGCGAGAGCGGCGTCGGCTTCGTGCCCGAGCCGACGAACCCGGTGACACCCGGAGTGTTGCGGACCACACCCCACGAGTCGTCGGTCATGTACATCCGCACCAGGATGTAGCCGGGGAACTGCTTGCGGGGAACCGTGACCTTGCGGCCCGACTTGATCTCGACGACATCTTCCATCGGAATGGCGACGTCGAAGATCGACTCCTCCATGTGCATCGACTTGATGCGAGTGCCGAGATTGGCCTTCACCTTGTTCTCATACCCGCTGTACGAGTGCACCACGTACCACGAGCCGGGAAGGTCGTAGGGGCTCGCCGGCGGCAACGCCTCCTCGAGGGGTTCGGCGAGGGCCACGGCCGTAGCCGCTGCTGATGCCGCGGCCACCGCCGCGGGTGCGGGCGCCGCCGGCTTCGGTGCCGCCGTCTGCGGCGCGGAGGACTGAGGCGCGGGCTCAGGGGTGGCGTCTTCCAGCGGCTCCTCTACCTCGGGTTCGGGTGCCACGACGGCACCGAGCAGCGCCGTTGCGGACTCCTCCGGCTCAGGAGGAGCCACGACGGCACCGAGCAACGCAGCTGCCCGAACGAAGGGGTTGTCGGGATCGATGACGGGCTCGTGACCCGTCTCGAGCTCCTCAGAGGTCATCGCAGCTCCAGCAACTTGAGGACGCCCTGCTTGAGGGTGAGGTCGAGCGTAAAGGCATACAGGGTGACGAAGCCGGCGGTGATGAGGGTGACGAGGGTGAACGTCGTCACCTCGCGGCGGCTCGGCCAGGCCACTCGCTTGAGTTCGGTGCGAATCTCGGAGACGAACTGACGGAACTTCACCCGCTCGCGGCGGCGACGTTGCTGCACCGCACCGGCGCGGCGCTCCTTCGCTCTCTCTTCTTCCTTCGCCTGCAGTCGGCGCAGTTCTCGGTTCATGATGTCCTCATCGTCGGGGCCGGTCTGGCCTCTGAGCAGGGGCGGAGGGACTCGAACCCCCAACCGCTGGTTTTGGAGACCAGTGCTCTACCAATTGAGCTACGCCCCTTTGGGGTAATCGATCCCGCGCGTGATCCTTGGGATGAACGGGCGGCATTGTAGGGGGCGCGAGCAGTGCAACGGCAAGTTCGGGTCGAAACGGCTATCCGACCCGAGAGGCTCAGCGGATGGGGAGCCCCGGGATCTGAAGTCAGCCCGATCTTGGGCTGGCTTCAGATCGAACCAGCGTCCTAACCGCTGGGGCTCTTCGTGCGGCCCATCCGGGCAGCGATCGCAGCGCCTACCGCCACCGCGGTGGCCACCAACACGAGTGCGGTCGCCGCCCACCGCAACACGACCTGGGTGACGATCGGTCTGCGGGGATCGGCACCGTCTTGCGGACCCAGCCGGGTGATCACATCGCTCGCCAAACCCTCGGGCGCTCTCACCACTTCCTCGCCGAGCGTCGACAACTGGCGGCTCACCCCGGTGACCCGGGCATCGTCTGCTTGGCAACGCAGGCACCGATCACGGTGGCGGTTGAGAACTCGGTTCAGCGGCATGTCGTCGGGGATGGCGGCGATGAGCCGGCAGGTGATCTCGCTCACGACTCCCCCTCCAACAGTTCGCGCAACCGCTTGCGGGCGCGATGCAGGCGCACCTTCGCAGTGGTCTGGGTGATGCCGAGTTCCCGGCTCACCTCGGCGTGGGTCCAGCCATACACGTCGCGCAGCACGAGTACCGCCCGTTGTCCGGGAGTGAGTTGTTCGAGCGCATCGCGCAGTTCGGCACGCACCCCAACGAGGATGCCGGCGTGTTCCGGACCGGCGTCGGGATCTTCGATCGACTCCTCGAGCTGCGAGGTCTCGTGGCGCGCAGCGCGCTTACGCATCGTCCAGGCCGTGTTGACGGTGATGCGGTGCAGCCAGGTCCCCAATGCGGCATCGCCCCGGAAACGCGGCATGGCCCGCCACGCCCTGATCAGGGCTTCCTGGGTGACGTCCGGGGCGAGGTCGGGGCCGACCAGTCGCACCGCCAGCGTGTACACGGTGTCGCGGTACCTCCACACGAGTTCTCCGAACGCCTCGGTGTCTCCACGCCGGGCACGTTCGATGAGCGCTTGCTCATCCCGTTGGACACTCCGCCCGGTCACGGTGTTACCCGGATTCGACCGGTGGCAAGGCGCTCGCCTGCCGATGTCAGCTCGAGGTCGATCTGCGGGCTGAGACCATCGTCGGGAGCCACGACTCCCGTCACGAGGGCTGGCACGGCCGGTCGCAGTGGATTGCGAAAGCGGATCCGCGCCTCACGGAGCGGACCCTCTCCGGGAACGAACCGGGTCACGGCGTTGCCCATCCACGCAGCCATGAGCAGTCCGTGGACGATGGTCCCCGAGAGCCCGGCGGCACGAGCCGAGTCGTGATCCCAGTGGATCGGATTCCAGTCGCCACTCGCCCCGGCATATCGCACCAGGTCGGAGCGCGATGCCCCGCAGCGGAACTCGGGCACCGCCTCGCCCGGAGCCGGCAAGTCCTCGGGGACCGGATCGCCACCGAAGGCAGGGCGCTGCGCCACGGCGGGTTCTGCTTGCTCCTCGGCCGAGCCGGCAGCCTCGGCGGAGAGGAGGAAGATCGAGGATGCGGTCAGCCACGGGCCGGCGTCAGCGGTGGCGATGAGGTCGAAGGTCACGAAGTTGAGCGGCCCCCGGGCGCGGACCGAAGCCACGCTTCCCGACACGGCCACGGTCTCGCCGATACGAAGCGGCCGACTCCACGCGTAGTGCTGCTCGGAGTGGATCAGCGAACGGGTGAAGGGCACGACCGCCCCGTCGGCAAGAAACGCCGGTGCGGCGGCGAACAACGCGACGTTGGCGAAGAACGGAGGAGCGTGGCGCAGCCAGCGGCGAAGATCGTCGCCGACTGCCACAGTGAACGCGGCGACGCGATCGGATGACGCCTCGACGGTGTACGGCCCATAGCGACGGCCGACCAGCGCCTCGAGGGCACCCATGACGGCCGTCAGGCGTTTCCCCCGACAGGCTCCGGAGTCATCACGATTCGGGACAACGATGCTCCGAACGGCGATGTGCTCCGCCTGTCGGTGGGCACGCCTAGCGGGTTTCCTTGTGAGCGGTGCTCTGCCGGCAGAAGCGGCAGTACTTCTTCAGCTCGATCCGCTCACGCGTGTTCGTCTTGTTCTTCGTGGTGACGTAGTTGCGCCGCTTGCACGTCTCGCACGCGAGCGTGATCGGAGGTCGCTTGTCGCTGGCCATCTCAATAGGCACTGGGTACTAGGCGCTAGGCACTAGGAAGCTGTGACGCCTCTTCGTGTC
>CAYYIA010000095.1:0-6944 GCA_964471875.1 uncultured Acidimicrobiia bacterium | reverse complement strand
ACTACGACGGCTATTTCCTCGAATACGATACGGAGCGCGCCGGCGGGTTCGAGCTTGCGCCGGTACACATCGACGACGTAGGAGATCCCCACGAAGGTGAAGAAGGAGATGCCGATGGGCAGGATGATCTCGATGAGGAGCAGCTCCGGCTCGAGACCGAACGACTCGAGCACGTCGGTCACCGAGTCGACCATGAACCCGTAGTACTTGAAGAAGCCGAGCAGGCCAAGGTCGAAGATGACGGCGCCGCGAAGCAACCTCCGACGACGGCGTTCGTCGTCGGATCGCGCGATCTCGCGGGCGAACCACCAGTTGGCGCCGGTGGCGACGGCGAGGAGGGCGGTGAACCGCCAATCCCAGAAGCCGTAGAACACCCAGCTGGCGGCGAGCATGAAGATGCGCCAGGCGACGGGGCGACGCATCAGCAGCCAGTTGCAGGCGAACACGACGGTGAAGAACACCGCGAATTGGATGGTCGGGAAGAGCATGCCCTGGGTGCCGGGGTTGGTGCCGGGACTCTACCGGTCCAGCGACGCGCCAATGAGGATGGCGTCGAGCGTCGTGGTCATCACCGCTTCGTCGACCGGTCCGGAGACCTTGCCGTAGACCACGCCATCCCGATCGATGAAGAACGTCTCGGGCACACCGCGCACCCCGAAGTTGATCGCGGCGCGGGAGCGATCGTCCATCGCCACCGGATACCCCTGTCCCAGCTCATCGAGGAAGGCCACCACGTCGTCGAGCTCCGACTCGTAGGTGATGCCGAGCACGACGAC
The DNA here is from genome assembly GCA_964471875.1 of uncultured Acidimicrobiia bacterium. Taxonomy (GTDB): domain Bacteria; phylum Actinomycetota; class Acidimicrobiia; order Spongiisociales; family UBA11373; genus UBA11373. The sequence continues at coordinate 6,168 of CAYYIA010000095.1, read as the reverse complement.
ACCGGCAGCGCGGTACTCGGCGGCGGCCGCGACGAGGACGGCGTGCTCGGCGCGGCACGGCACGCACCACGGAGCCCAGAAGTTGACGACCACGACCGACCCGGCGTAGTCGGAGATCTGGATCGTTGCGCCATCGTCGATCGAGGTGACGGCCACGTCGGGCGCCGGCTTGCCTACGAGCGGCGACGGGCCGAGCGTCGGATCCACCCCGAACCGGGAGGCGAACACGACCGCGGCTCCGATCACCACCACCAGCCCCACCGTGGCCCCGAGCCACCTCCAAGGGCGCCTCATGCTCCGGCCTCGGCGATCATCTGCTCCGCCTCGGCCACGATCTCGGGAGGCGCCTGCCCGGACGCCAGCACGGCCTCGAGGAGCGGTACCGCTCCGGCCCGGTCATCGAGGCCGTAGTAGCGGGCGTTGGCGAGCAGCCACATGGCGAGCACATCATCGGGCGCCACCGCGAGGGCCTGTTCGAGCAACCCGACTCCGGTGGCGGCATCCCCCGAGAGGTAGGTCATCCACCCGAGGTACATGAGGGCCTCGGGATTGCGCTCATCGCGCTCCAACACCGCAAAGTAGTGGGGGAGGGCCGACGAGAAGTCGCCCGCCTCCACGTAGCGGCGGGCCAGGGCGAGGCGCATCGGGATGACGTCGGGATTGGCGGCGACCACCTGCTCCATCTCCTCGTTGCTCACCGTGGCGAGATCGAGGGTGGTGGCGGTCTCCGGACCACCGGTGGCAAACCCGCCGTCGGGCCGGGGCTCCACCGCCTTGACGAGGGCGATCACGACGACCACCGCAATGGCGGCGAAGGCGATGAGCGCGGCGGCGATCCGCTTTCCCGACCGCCCCGGTGCCGGTGACACCACAGGCGCCTCTAGGGCGCGCAGCGCCGCGGCGGCTTCGGCCTGGTACCGCGCTCGCAGTTCCGCCGCGGTGGCGGTGTCGAGTTCACCCGACGCCACCTGGGCATCGAGGGCGACGAGGTCATCGAGGGCACGGTCACGGCGGCGTTCCAGGTCGATGCGCAGCGGCGTGCTCACGATTGCCCCCGCAGTCGCAGCGCCTCGGCGACCCGGAGCCGGTCCGCCTCCGTCAGTTCGGGCTGGCTCGGCCGACGCTGCCGTCGCAGGATCACCACGACACCCGTGGCCGCGGCGAGAAGGGGCAGCAACCACAGAGCGACAGTGCGACCGCCCCCGGCGGGATCCAGCAGCATGTCGTCGCCGTAGGTGGCGACGAAGAAGTCGATGATCTCGTCATCGGTCCAGCCCTCGGCCACGCGTTCCTCGATCAGGGTCAGGGACTCGCGCGCGATCCCGGAAGGAGAGGAGGCGATGGACTCGCTGGTGCACACCGGGCACTTCAGGATGCTGGCGAGGTGCGCCACCCGGTCGGCATCCGACGGGGGCGCAGCGATGAGCACGACCGCGACGACCACCGCGGAGGTGACGATCACCGCGGTGGCGACGAGGTTGCGCAGCCGCTCAGACATCGGCGAGCGCCTCCTCCGGGACCGACAGCTGGCGGCGCCGCCGTCGGCCCACGAACGACAGGCCGCCACCGGCCACGATCACCAACCCGCCGAGCCAGAGGAGCCACATCAGCGGAAAGCGGTACACGTCGAGGGTGACCCGGGCGGTCTCCGGTTCGAGGCGGACCAGGGAGAGGTAGAGGTCCTCACGCAGGCCGATGCGCACCGATGGGGTGGGGATCGCCTGCACCTGGTTGGGGTACTCGGTGAGAGCCGGCCCGAGGGTGCCGAGGTCCGAGCCGCCCCGGCCGATGGCAATCGTTGCCCCGATGACCACGCGGTGCGGGTCCTCGCGGACGAACGGCGCGACGTAGGTGAGGGTGTACCCATCGACCACCACCGAGTCGCCGGGATCGAGGCTCACCGTGTCACGGGTGTCGAACGACCCCGAGAATGCGATGGCCACCGCCACCATGGCGACACCGATGTGCGACACCATCCCGCCCCAATACCCCGGGTCGGACCGGTAGAGATCGACGATCCCCGATCGCGGTGCCTGGACGAGCGCATGACGGACGATGGCGGCGACGATCACCACGGCCAGCGCCCAGGTCACGAGCACGGTGATGGCGTGAACGCCGAGCAGGGCGATGATGGCGGTGGAGACCGCACTCACCTGGAGCGGGACGCGCAGTCGCTGCCACACCACACCAGCCCTCGCTTTGCGGTACGGGGTGACCGGTCCCAGACCGACGGCGAAGAGCAGCACGAGGCCGATGGGCACCGCCGCCCGATCGAACCATGGAGCTCCCACCGATACCCGATCGCCGGTGAAGGCCTCCAGGATCATCGGGTAGAGCGTGCCGATGAGGACGATGAAGGCGAAGAGGGTGAGCAGCAGGTTGTTGAGCAGGAACACGCCCTCGCGGCTCGCCAGCGAGTCGAGCCGCGGTGTGGAGGCCACCAGGTGCCCGCGGAACGCGAACAGCCCAAAGCCGGCCACCAGGACCACCAAGAGGAAGCCGAGCAGGGCCGGTCCCACCGCCGACTGAGTGAACGAGTGCACCGATGCCACCACCCCGGAGCGGGTGAGGAACGTGCCGAGGATGGTGAGGGCAAAGGTGCCGATCACCAAAGCCACGTTCCAGGCCTGGAGCATGCCGCGACGGCGCTGCACCACCGCCGAGTGGACGAATGCCGTCGCCGTGAGCCAGGGGAGGAACGAGGCGTTCTCCACCGGGTCCCACGCCCAGTAGCCACCCCAGCCGAGCACCTCGTACGACCACCATCCCCCCAGCAGGATGCCGAGGGTGAGGAAGGTCCATGCGGTCAGCGTCCAGCGCCGCGTGCGCTCCAGCCATGCGGTGGATCCGTCACCGGCGAGCAGCGCGGCGATGGCGAAGGCGAACGGCGCCGTCATCCCCACGTAGCCGAGGTACAGCATCGGGGGATGGATCGCCATGAGCACGTGGTTTTGCAGCAGGGGATTGGCGCCACCGCCGTCGAAGGGAACCGGATCGAGGGTGGCGAACGGATTCGCCGCAGTGGCCATCAACCCGAAGAAGTACACCGCCACCAGCCCCATCACCGCCAGCGCCGCAGCGCCGACCCGATCGCCCTCGGTGACCGTGCGCCGGATCCACAGGGTGTATCCGGCCAGCACCAGGCCCCAGAGCACGATGCTGCCTTCGAGAGCCGCCCACCCGGCCGTGATCGTGAAGAAGAGTGGTGTCGAGCGGGTGTGGTTCTCGGCGACGTAGCGCAGCGAGAAGTCGTCGGTGAGCAGGGCGAACTCGAGCGCACCCATCGCCAGCAGAGCGCCGGCGACGAGCCCGATCACGGGGAGGCGGAGGCGGGCGGCGTCGCGGCCGCCGCGGGCGAAGGAGCGGAACCCGGTGACGACGAGGACCGTGGCGCTGACCAGTGCCAGCGCGACTCCGGCCCTCCCGACGATGCCGATCACGGGTAGCGAGAGTCGGGGGTGTAGACCCCGCCCTCTTCCGTGCGGTACTGCTCGTCGTGCTTGATGATCATCGAGTCACTGGTGAAGACCGCGCCGTCCCAGATGCCCTCGACGACGACGCCGATCCCCTCGCGGAACAGCTGCTGCGGCACCCCGCGGTGTGCGATGGCGATGGTGGTGGTGCCGTCGGTGATCTCGAACTGCACGGCATCGCCGTCATCGACGACGGTTCCCGGCACCACTTGGCCGCCGAGACGGAAGCGTCCGGCGGCGGCCGCGGCCGGATCGTCCAGGACTTCGGTGGGGGTGCGGTAGTAGACGAGATCTCCGCGCAGGTTGAAGACGAGGAACCCGATGAGGACCGCGAGCAGTCCGGCACCGGCGATGATGAACAGGCGGTAGCGCTTCATCGATCCGCACCACGACGCAACCGCGCGGAGCGGCGCATCAGCATCACGGTGTAGGTGCCGAGCGTGCCGTAGACGATGGTGAAGGCGAGCGTCACCCAACCCCAGTCGCTCATCGGCCACCTCCCACGATGCGAGGTGCGGCAATGCCGGCTCCGGCGACGGCACCGTCTGCGGGCAGGGCTGCGGCGAGATCCTCGAGGCGAGCCACTTCGGCGCGGCGGGACACGAGGGCGGCATAGACCACCGTGAAGGCGAAGACCGCGGCGAGCAGCGCCGCGAGGAGGGGACCGTCGATCTGCGGGTCGCCCGGTCGCAGCACCGTGGGGGGCTGGTGAAGGCCGCGCCACCACACCACCGAGAAGTGCACCAGGGGGATCTGGGCCACGGCCACGATCCCATAGACCGAGGCGCGACGGGCCCGCACCTCGGGGTCGTCGAAGGCCCGGCGCAGGGCCAGGTATCCGAGGTATACGAAGAACATCACCGCGGTGAGGACGAGGCGGGCATCCCAGGTCCACCACACGCCCCACACCGGCTTACCCCAGATGCTCCCGGTGATCAGGGCCAGACCGGTGAAGACCACCCCCACTTCCGCCGAGGCGCCCGCCAGGTGGTCCCACCGGATGCGGCGGGTGCGGAGGTAGGCCACCCCGAACACCAGGGTCAATCCAAAAGAGAGGTAGGCGAGCCAGGCCGACGGGACGTGCACGTACATGATGCGCTGCAGGTCGCCCTGAACGGCGTCGGGTGGCACCACGAGTCCCAGCACGAGTGCCGTGAGCAGCACCGAACCGGCGGCGACGTCCAGTGGCTTGATCACGACTCCTCCAGAGGGCGGGCGGTGAGCACTCCCGCCATTGCCAGGACGACGTCCACGACGGCGAGCAGGAGAATCCATCGGAGGATACCGGCACCGGCCCGCAACCCCTCCGTGGCCTGGGCCGATGCGAGCAGGATCGGCACCGAGATCGGCACGACGAGCAGCGGAGCCAGGCTGGAGCGGGTGCCGAGGCCCCCCGCCACCGCGGCGGCCAGGGTGCCGACCATGGCGATTCCGGCACAGGCGAGCGGCACGATCAAGGCCAGCCAGGCGGATCCGGTGATCGTCGGGTCGTAGAGGATCATCGTGACCGCACCGATCACCACCGCGAACACGGTCAGGAGGATGGTCCCCGCCAGGGCGGCGGCGGCGAACCGCGCCGCGGGATCGACACCGAGCAGCGTGAACAGGTCGCGGCGGGCGTCGCCCACGGTGGCGCTCTGGCGTTGGGTGACGACGGTCCCGAACAACAGAAGCACCGCCCAGAACAATCCGGGACCGATGCGGTCGAGGAGCGGCGTGTCGATGCCCACCGCCATCGGGATGACGAGCAGTGCGACCACGCCAAAGGGGATGATGACCAACCCGACCTCGCCGGCGCGGCGCTCGTCGCGGAGGTGCGCGGCGAGCAGGACGCGGATGTGACGGATCATGCCGCCTCCTCGGTGACGGTGCCATCGTGCACCCGCACCGCCCGCGATATGAGAGCGGCCACCCGTTCCCGCTCATGGGAGACCAAGACGGCGGCACCACCGCGTGCCGTCACCTCGGCGATCACATGGGCGACGAGGAGGGCCGCCTCGGGATCGAGTCCGACGTGGGCCTCGTCGAGGAGCAGGAGATCGGGCGGGAGCATGACGATGCGGGCGAACTCGGCCCGTCGCCGCATCCCGTTGGAGCAGTGCAGCACCCGGCGATCGACCGCCCCGGCGAGACCGACGTCACCCAGAGCCGCATCGGCACGCTCCCGGGCGATCCCGGCGAGATCGGCGACCAGGTGGAGGTTCTCGGCGAGGGTGAGGTGGGGAGCAAGCGCCGGTTCGTGACCGACGAGACCGATGCGGGGACGAATCGCTTCGACCTCGCCGGTTCCGAGGTGGGCGCCGAGCACGGTCCCCACGCCCGCGACTGGGCGGAGCAGCGTCGCCAGCACCCGCAACAAGGTGGTTTTGCCCGAGCCATTGGCTCCAAACACCCCGAGCGACTCGCCGGGTTCGAGGCGGAGAGTCACCTCCCGCAACACGAGCGCACCAGGACGGCGCACCGCGACCCCTGCGAGGCTGACGATGGGAGAGGACATGGGGAGGGGAGGGTACCCAAGAAGTCCCCAGTCTCCAGTCCCCAGTCTCCAGGAGGAGACGGAGTCACCTTCCTCAGCCGCTCTGTCCGGCACCCGGTACCCGGCACCCGGTACCCGGGCGTTGCCTCCACAGCACCGCGGCGGCGCCGAGCGCAGCGATTGCTGCTCCCGCGTATCCGATCGTTCGTCCTTCGCCCA
>CAYYIA010000094.1:0-6967 GCA_964471875.1 uncultured Acidimicrobiia bacterium | reverse complement strand
ATGTAGCCGACGAGGAGCACCAGGCTGGCTGCGCCGATGGCGAGGTAGGGAAGGTTGGCGCCGAACCGTCCTCCCGATGGGCGTCGATCCCTGCTCATCGTCGCCAGGTTGCCAGGTTGCCGCCGCAATGGGCGCGATCTGGGTGGAGTCGGGCGACGCTACCCGGTGATGACGATGGTCTCGAGGATCGGTTCCGCAAGTTCCCGTGCCCGGTCCCACTCGGCGACGGAGCCCCCGACGAGCACCGCCACGATCCCGTCCCCGGTGTCGAAGAGCGCGACCCACAGGCGACGGCCCGGATCGAAGCCGAGCGTTCCGGGCGCCACGCGCATCACGGATGAAGTCGAATCGCCGACGTTTTCCACCTCGACGACCCAACCTTCGAGGCCGCCCAGGCGTGAGGCACTCTCGCCTCGAACGACGAGACCCGGATTGGCCTTGATCGCCTCGACCGCGTCGGCGGCGGTGTCAGGTGTCACCATCGCTCCCCCCTCGCCTGCGACCGCCAGCACCCGGGCGAACTGCACCGCGACGACATCGGGTGACCCCCGGTCCTGCTGGATGTCGAAGAACCCGTCGTTCAGGGTCCCCACATACCACCCATCCGCTGCGACGGAGAAGGTGACCGACGGTCGGAACCCCAGGCGCGTATAGGTGCCGGGCGGCAACGGCCCTTTGCCTGCTACGAGATCGGTCGGCTCGGCTGCCATGGTGGTGGTGGTGGTGGTGGGAGGACTGGTGGTCGTTGGGGTGCTGGTCGACGTGGGATCTTCGGGAGAGGTCGACTCCGCGGCGCAGGCTCCCATGAGCAAGGCCACCAGGACGAGAGCCCGGGGCGTGGTGTACACACGCCCAAACCTACTGGAGAACATGACCTGGGCGCGATCCCCCGGTGTGGTCACCGTCCTCCGAGGCGGCCGCTCTCGTCGTCGAGGGCGAGGGCGTCGATGAGGTCGTCGAGGTCGCCCTCGAGCACCTCGGGAAGCCGCTTGATGCTGAGACCGATGCGATGGTCGGTGACCCGGTTGTCCTTGTAGTTGTAGGTCCGGATCTTCTCCGAGCGTTCGCCGGAACCCACCTGCGCCTTGCGGTCCGCGGCCAGCTCGGCGTGCTGGCGATCCGACTCGATCTGGTACAGGCGCGCCCGCAGCACTCGCATGGCCTTTGCCTTGTTCTGCAGCTGGGACTTCTCGTCCTGACAGGTGACCACGAGCCCGGTCGGCTTATGGGTGATGCGCACCGCCGAGTCCGTCGTGTTCACCGACTGCCCCCCTGGCCCCGTCGAACGGAAGACGTCGATCTGGAGGTCGTTGTCGTTGATGTGGATCTCGACGTCTTCGACCTCGGGAAGTACGGCAACGGTGGCCATCGACGTGTGCACCCGACCCTGCGATTCGGTACGCGGAACCCGCTGCACGCGATGCGGTCCTGCCTCGAACTTGAGTCGGGAGTACGCCCCCTGGCCCTTCACCGCAAAGGTGATCTCCTTGAAACCGCCGGCATCCGATGCGGAGGTGTTCATCGGCTCGATCTTCCAGCCGTGCGCCTCGGCGTACTTCTGGTACATGTGGAAGAGGTCGCCGGCCCAGATCGCCGCCTCGTCCCCCCCAACGGCCCCCCGGATCTCGACGATGACGTCCTTGTCGTCGTTGGGGTCCTTGGGCACGAGCATCACCCGGAGGCGCTGTTCCAGCTTCTCCGCGGTGGCGCCGCGCTCTTCTGCCATGACCCGCAGCTCGGCGGCCATCGCCGGATCGGTCTCGACGACGGCGAGTTCCGACGCCTCGATCGCCTCCGACGAGGCATCCTTCCACTGCTGATACGCCGCCACCACGTCGCGCAGCTCGCGGTGGCGGCGGGCGACCTCGGTGTAACGCTCCTGGTTGCCGGCAATCGTGGGATCCGCCATCTGTTCGAGCGTGGCGCGGTGGATGGCGACCACCTCGTCGAGGCGGGCGGCCAGCTGGGGATCCATCAGGCTTCGACCTGATACGCCAGGGCACCCGGGATGATCGGACCGCGAGCCTCCACGGCACGCCGTTCCTCGTCGTCGAGCGCAACCAGCAACGAAGCCACCGCGACCTCCACCTGGTCGGCCGCCGGCTGAGCGGTCGTCAGGCGCTGCAGCCAGATGCCCGGTCGGGAGAAGAAGGCCAGCCAGCGGTGATTGGCCGCCACCTTGAGCACCTCGTAGGCGATGCCGCCGATCACGGGGATGAGCACGATGCGGCTTGTCACCAACCAGATGAGTGAGGGGCGCCCCACCAGCGTGAAGACGACGATGGCGATGAGGATCACGATGAGGAGGAAGTTCGTCCCACAGCGGGGGTGGCGCGGGCTGTACTTCTGGATCTCGTCGAGCGTGAGCGGATCGCCTGCCTCGTAGGCGTAAATCGTCTTGTGCTCGGCGCCGTGGTACTCGAACACCCGTTTGATGTCCTTCGACCGACCGATCGCCCAGATGTAGCCGACGAACAGCAGCACCCGCACCAGCCCGTCGACCACATTGAACACCACCGTCGAATCGCCGAACACCTTCTCGGCGCCGCGAGCCGCCAGCAGCGGGAGCAACATGAAGAAGCCGATGAAGAACACCAGGGCGACCACCATCGCCGCGGCGAGGTGACCCGGCTTCATCTCCTCCCCCTCCTCCTCCCCGCCGGCCTTGACGGCCGACCACGAGAGGGCACGAAAGCCCAGGGAGAGCGACTCGCCCAACACCATCACGCCCCGGAAGAACGGGATCCGGGCGAGACGCGAGCGCGACGACAGGCGGGGCAGGGCGTCGCTGCGGGCCTCGATCACTCCATCGGGCCGACGCACCGCCACCGCCCAGCGGTTGGGGGCGCGCATCATCACGCCCTCGATGACGGCTTGGCCCCCGACGGTCGATCCCGGCGAGCGGGACACCCGCTCAGCTGCCCTGCGACGAGTCGGACTCTTCCCCACGGGTGAACGACGAGCGTCCGTACCGCTTGCGGAACCGCTCGACGCGGCCGCCGGAGTCCAGCAGGATCTGCTTGCCGGTATAGAACGGATGACTGGCGCTGGAGATCTCGACCCGGGCCAGGGGGTAGGTCTTCCCGTCCTCCCAGACGATGGTCTCGCTCGTGCGGATCGTGGAACGCGTCAGGAACTTGAAATCCGACGACGTGTCCTGGAACACGACCTCGCGGTAATTGGGGTGAATGCCTTCTCTCACTTCTTGCTCCTCGGGGGGAGTGATCCTAGTTGCCCGACTTGGCCACGTCGGCGAGGAACTCCGCATTGGACTTCGTGTTCTTGAGACGATCGATGAGCAGCTCCAGCCCCGCCGAGGATTCGGTGAGGGCAAGGAGCACCCGGCGCAGCTTCCACACCTGGGTGAGCTCGTTGGGCGTGAACAGCAGCTCTTCCTTGCGGGTGCCCGAGGCCTCGATGTCGATGGCCGGATACACCCGCTTGTCGGCGAGTTTGCGGTCGAGCCGCAGCTCCATGTTGCCGGTGCCCTTGAACTCCTCGAAGATGACCTCGTCCATGCGGGATCCGGTCTCGACGAGAGCGGTCCCCAGGATCGTGAGGCTGCCGCCCTCCTCGATGTTGCGAGCAGCGCCGAAGAATCGCTTCGGCGGATAGAGCGCCGTCGAGTCGACACCTCCGGAGAGGATTCGCCCCGATGCCGGGGTCGCCAGGTTGTAGGCCCGGGCGAGCCGGGTGATCGAGTCGAGCAGGATCACGACGTCCTGGCCGGCCTCGACCAGACGCTTGGCCCGCTCGAGGGCAAGCTCGGCGACCTGGGTGTGCTCCTCGGCGGGACGGTCGAAGGTCGAGTAGATGACATCGCCCTTGACCGAGCGCTGCATGTCGGTGACCTCTTCGGGCCGCTCGTCGACGAGCACCACGATCAGCTGGCACTCCGGGTTGTTGGAGGAGATCGAGTTGGCGATCTCCTTCAACACCGTCGTCTTGCCCGCCTTCGGAGGCGACACGATCAACCCGCGCTGTCCTTTGCCGATCGGAGCGATGAGGTCGATGATCCGGGCGAGCACGTGATTGGGCTGGCCGGGCACCTCGAGCGGAAGCCGCTCATCGGGGAACAACGGGGTCAGATCGCCAAACTTGGGTCGACGCCGGGCATCCTCCACCGACATCCCACTGACGCTGTCGATACGGGTCAGGGCCGGGAACTTCTCCTGGGAACGGGGAGGACGAATGGGTCCTTTGAGGATGTCGCCGCGGCGCAGGCCGAACTTGCGCACCTGAGTCGCCGAGACGTACACGTCCTTGTCGCCGGGGAGGTAGCCGGTGCAGCGCAGGAACCCGTACCCCTCGGGCAACACGTCGAGAATCCCCTCGCGGTCCTCCAGGTCGGCATCGTCCCACTGCTGGGTGGCCTCTCCGGTCGACTCGTTGCCGGCGGATCCGCCCCCCTGCTGACCACCCTGCTGGCCACCAGGGCGTCCCCCGCGTCGGCTGCGCCGACGGTTGCCACGGTCCTCGTAGTCACCGCGCGAACCCTGACTGGACCGGCCGCCGCCACCGATCTGATTGCTGCGCGGCTGCGGATCGTCGTCACCCGCATCGGAGGCGGTCCCCTCGGCAGGGCGTCGGGTGACGATGTCGGGGACTTCGACTTGCGCCGGCTCGTCGCTCATCTCGAACTTGCCCGAGTCGAGGATGGCGGCGATGAGCCGCGTCTTCTGCAGCGAGTCGTGGTCGGGGACCTCGATGGCGGCTGCGATGGTCCGCAGCTCGTCCAACGACTTCTCCTGGAGTTTGGCTCTCGTGGTCATGCAGCCCCTTTCGGCCTCAGGCCTTGGTGCGTCCGGAGAGGGCCGCCTGATAGGCCTCCCAGTCGCGGTTGAAGCGCTCGTTGCCGATATCGGTGAGCGGATGGTCGAACAGCTTGTCCATGACGGAAAAGGGCATCGTCGAGGCATCGGCGCCCATGCGAGCGGCTTCGACGACGTGGACCGGGTGACGCAGGCTTGCGGCCAGCACCTCGGTCTCGTACCCCTGGGCGGCGTAGGTGCCGACGATGTCGCTGAGCAGTCCCAGCCCGTCGTTGCCGATGTCGTCGACCCGGCCCAGGAACGGCGACACGAAGGTGGCGCCGATGGTGGCGGCGAGGATCGCCTGGGCGGTGGAGAACACCAGCGTCACGTTGATCGGAATGCCGGCCTCGACGAGGCGGCTGCCCGCGGTGACCCCGGCGCGGGTCATCGGAACCTTCACCACCACGTTGTCGGCGATGGTGCGCAGTTCGTGGCCCTGGCGGACCATCTCGTCGGGTTCGGGTGAAACCACTTCGGCAGAGACGGGACCCGACACGCGATCGGTGATCTCGCGAATCAGATCGTGGAACGCCAGGCCTTCTTTGGCGGCGAGGCTGGGGTTGGTGGTGATCCCATCGAGGATCCCCCAACGCACTGCGGTTTCGATGTCGGCAAGGTGGGCCGTGTCCAGGAACAGTTTCAACGTCCCTCCAGGGAGGTCGCGGGACTCTCGCACCGGACACACACTCGGAGGACCGCGCGGGGTTTCGAGGTGTCAGGCCCGAGAGAGATGGGCGGAATGCCCGAGGGCAAGTGTAGGGGGTCGTGAGATTGGACGCAACGCGGGAGCGGTATCAGGTATCAGGTGTCAGGTGTCAGGCAGGACGCGAGTCTGGCTGATACCTGAAACCTGACACCTGATACCTGTCTAGGACCACCCCACCGCCTCTGCCACTGCTCGCGCCGTGGCTGGGACCGGTTCGGGGATGCCGATGCCGGCGATGGCCGTCTCGGGGTCTTTGAGGCCGTGGCCGGTGAGGGTGCACACCACCACGCCCTCGGGGAGGTCGGCGCGATGGGCCAGGATCCCGGCGACGCCCGCCGCCGAGGCGGGTTCGACAAGCAGTCCCTCTCTGGTGGCAAGCAGGTCGTAGGCCTCGAGGATCTGCTCGTCGCTGACCGCAGCAATCCGACCCCGAGATTCGTCACGGGCGGCCAAGGCTCCCTGCCACGACGCCGGATTGCCGATGCGGATGGCGGTGGCGATCGTCTCCGGCTTGGCCACCGGATGACCCACCACGATGGGGGCAGCACCAGCGGCCTGGAACCCCCACATCGCCGGAGCCAGTCCCACTGCCCGGTAGCCCGCCCAGGTGGCGGTGATGTTGCCGGCGTTGCCCACCGGCAGGACGTGGACCGCAGGTGCCGTTCCCAGGGCATCGACCACCTCCCACGCCACCGTTTGCTGGCCGGCGATCCGGTAGGGGTTGATCGAGTTGACCAGCGCCACCCCGTGACGGCGGGAGAGCTCCACGGTCACGGTGAGGGCATCGTCGAACGAACCCGTCACGGTGACGATGCGGGCGCCGTGGCGCACCGCTTGGGCGAGCTTGCCCAAGGCCACCTTGCCGACGGGTAGCACCACGACACATCCGATCCCGGCGCGCGCCGCATACGCCGCCGCCGAGGCCGAGGTGTTGCCGGTGGAAGCGCAGGCCACCGCCACCGCGCCTTCCTCGACCGCCTTCGACACCGCCACGGTCATCCCCCGGTCCTTGAACGAACCCGTGGGGTTGGCCCCCTCGAACTTGAGCAGCACCTCACGGTCCACCAGTCGCGACAGATGCGGGGCGGGGATGAGGGGGGTGTTGCCCTCGCCGAGGGTGACCACCGGGGTTCCCTCCGAGATGGGGAGACGGTGGCGATAGGCCGCGATCACGCCGGCCCAGGCGGTCATTCTCCCTCGACCCGGATCGTGGAAGCGACCTCGGCGACCACGTCGAGCGCTTCGAGCGCGTCGCGGGCCGCGCGCTGGGCGCGTTCGGGGGCGAGGTGGGTGACGAGGAGCAGCGTGGCGCGATCACCGCGTCCGTCCTGCCACACGGAGCGCAGACTCACCCCGGCCTCACCGAAGGCCGCGGCGATACGCGCCAGCACCCCGGGGCTGTCCTCCACCTCGAGACGCAGACACCACCGGGTCGGCACCTCGTCGA
>CAYYIA010000093.1:0-6996 GCA_964471875.1 uncultured Acidimicrobiia bacterium | reverse complement strand
CGACCTGATCGTCCCCTCCGATTACATGGTGAAGATCATGATCGACGAGGGTCTCGCCATCAAGCTCGACAAGGAGGCCCTCACCAACTACGGCAACCTCGCCGAGGCGTTCCGCACCCAGCCCTATGACCCGACCGGTGACTACTCGGTGGCGTACCAGTACGGCACCACCGGGCTCGGGGTGAACCTCGAACTCGTGGGCGATGCGTTCGTTCCGAGCTGGGCGCTCGTGTTCGATCCGGAGCTCACGGCCAATTTCGCCGGTGGCGTGTCGTTGCTCAACGATCCCCGCGAGACCATGGGGGCAGCGCTCGAGTACCTGGGGTACTCGCTCAACGATGTGACTCTGGAGCATCTCGAGGAGGCAGCGCAGGTGATCAAGGACGCCCGTCCCGGAATCGCCACCTTCGATTCGGACCAGTACGACGAGAACCTCGCCAACGGCGAGGTGGCGGTGGCGCACGGGTACTCGGGCAACATGATCGTCGCGATCGGAGAGACCGAGAACCCCGACAACTTCGTGTACGTGCTCCCCGAGGAGGGTGCCACCCTCTGGATCGACAACATGGTCATCCCGACCATCTCGACGGCGCCGTGCACTGCCCACACGTTCATCGACTTCCTGCTGGACGCCGAGAATGGCGCGCAACTCACCAACTGGAACTACTACGGAAGCCCCAATGAGGCGGCGACACCGTTCCTCGATCAGGAAGTGGTGGACTTCTATGCCGCCACCCTGGAAGCCGACACGGAAGTGATCACCGACACCGGCGACTACGAGATCAACTTCACCGACCTGTTCGCCGAAGCGAAGAGCTAGCCCGGCACCCGGCACCCGGTACCCGACCCCCGATGGGGTACCGGGTACCGGGTACCGGAACCGGTGGTCATGACGCCGTTCGCTGACACCGTCTTCCGCAATGGCCGTGTCTTCCGCGCCGATCCGGCGCGGTCGTGGGCGGAAGCGGTGGCGGTTTCGGGAGGGCGCATCGCCGCTGTGGGAGGGTGGTCGGACCTGAGGCATGCGGTCGGGCCGGCGACCGAGGTCATCGACCTCGATGGTCGATTCCTCGGCCCCGGCTTCCAGGATGCCCATGTGCACCCCCACACCGGTGGCAGGCGGATGATCACCTGCGATCTCACCGATGCCGGCGACGCCGCAGGTGCCCTGCGGCGGATCGGCGCATATGCCGCGGCCAACCCCGACGATCCCTGGATCCACGGCGGTGGCTGGCAGTTCGCCTGGTTCGGCGGCGGCACACCATCGGCTGCACTTCTCGACAGCGTGGTGCCGGATCGGCCCGCCTATCTGCGGGTGGCCGATGGTCATGCCGGGTGGGCGAACTCGCTGGCGCTTGCCGCCGCAGGGATCGGCCGCGGCACTCCCGATCCGCGCCACGGGCGCATCGAACGGCTCCCCGGCGGGCTACCCCAGGGAACGCTCCAGGAGGAAGGAGGCATGGCCCTCGTGGAACGACTGCTCCCGGTAGAGACCGATGCCGACCTCGATCGCGCCTTGCTCGCCGCGCAGGACCACCTGATCGGGTTGGGTGTGACCGCCTGGCAGGACGCCGCGGTGGGGGAGCGGCTCCACCGCGCCTACTGCCGCCTGGCGGGCGACGGTCGACTGGTGGCGACCGTGCGGGGAGCGTTGTGGTGGGATCCCGACCTGGGCCTGGAACAGCTCGATGCCTTCGAGCAGGCGCGTGAGGAGTCATCGGGGAGATACCGAGCCGGGACGGTCAAACTCATGCTCGATGGCGTGTGCGAGAACTTCACCGCTCGGACACTGACTCCCTATCTCGACCGACACGGTACGCCCACCGACAACCGCGGGATGGACTACATCGAGGTCGAGTCACTACCCCGGATCGTCACCGAGATCATGCGTCGCGGGTTCCAGCCGCACTTCCACGCTCTCGGCGACGCCGCGGTCCGCTCTGCTCTCGACGCGGTCGAGGCCGCTCGCCGCGAGCTCGGCTGGACCGATGTGCGACCGCACCTCGCCCATCTTCAGATCGTGCACCCCGATGACATCCCCCGTTTTGCCCAGCTCGGCGTGGCGATGAACGCTCAGGCGGTCTGGGCGTGCGCCGACTCGGCGATGATCGACCTCACCATCCCCTATCTCGGCGAGCCCCGAGCCTCGTGGCAGTACCCGTTTGCCGACCTGCTCCGGGCCGGCACGACTCTGGCGATGGGCAGCGACTGGTCGGTGTCGACCGCGGATCCGATGGCGCAGATCGCCGTCGCGGTGCATCGTCGAACCGCCGAGGCCCCGACCGTGTTCCTTCCTGCGCAGGCGATTTCCGCCGCGGATGCCCTCGTCGGGTTCACCGCGGGCTCCGCGTTTGTGAATCACCGGGAATCCGACAGCGGAACGATTCGGGTGGGTGCGGTGGCCGATCTCGTGGTCCTCGACGGCGACCCGTTCTCGACGGACGACATCGCCTCGATCCGGGTCGACATGACGGTGGTCGATGGCAGGAACCTGTCACGAAGCGCGTGACCGGGGAGGGGCCGGATCAGTCGCCGGCGAACAGGCCGCGACGCTCTGCGACGAGGATCGCTTCGGCCCTGCTGGTGACGCCGAGGCGCTCGTAGACCTCGCGCAGGCGCCGGAACATGGCTCGCTCCGAGTACCCGGTGGCATCGGCGATTCGGGCCACGGTCTCTCCGGCGGCGAGGTCGGCGAGCCATCCGACCTCCTCGTCGGTCACATCGGGCCGAGGGGTGTGGGCACCGGGCCACTCGGCGGCGAGTGCTCTCACCGTGGTCACCGGGAGCCGCGCCCAACCCTCGATGGCGTGGCTCAATGCGGTCACGATGTCGCCGGGATCGGCGTCCCACGGTGTCGCAGAAGCCACTCCGTGCTCGAAGGCGTGGGCGTGACCGGCCGGAGTCGGGTCGGGGAGCAGCGCCACGACGACCTTGCCGGCGCCGACCAGGGCGTCGGCGGCCGCGCAACCTTCGGGGATGCGCAGCGCGAGGAGGACGGCCTCGGCGTCGCCCGGTTCCGCGGTGATCGTGAATCCCGCGTCGGCGAGCGCGGCCTCGAGACCACGGCGATAGGAGGCTGCAGCCTCGACGACGGCAATGACCGCGCCCATTGCCACCAGGCTACCGGGGCGCGGCGTGACCGTGACCGGAGGGGGCGTGAACCTGCCGCGTCCCCCCGTTCTCCACAGGGGGTGGGGATGACCTGGGCGAGGCAAAGGGGGTTCCTGCCTAGGGGCTGCTCGCGAACGACAGGAATATGGCGTACTCACGCCATCACGTGGCAGGGACCAGAACTACACGCGTGATGTACAACTTGCTTCGTACAGCACTCGCATCCGCGAGTGAACGCACTCCCCGAGAGGGGAGTAGATGAGAGGGAATGTCATGGCGACTGCCAAGAAGAAGCCCGCTGCCAAGAAGACCGCTGCCAAGAAGCCTGCGGCCAAGAAGCCGGCGGCCAAGAAGAAGTAGCGTTTTTCAACGCAACTTGAGGAAGGGCGGGCTGGTCCCGCCCTTCCTCGCGTTCGGGAAGGTGTCAGGTTTCAGGTCTCAGGTATCAGATAGAAAGATCGTGCGATAACGGCGCTGACGTGTCCTTCCTGACACCTGACACCTGATACCTTCCCCCTCAATGTCCGTCTCCTTCTGGATGAGCCAGGTTCCGCGGCGAGATCGTCCGGCGCTTCCGGGCGATGGCGACGTCGATGTCTGCATCGTCGGAGCCGGCTACACGGGTTTGTGGACGGCCTATCACCTCGCCGTCGCCGATCCGGGTCTACGGATCGCCATCGTGGAACAGGAGTACGTCGG
Source organism: uncultured Acidimicrobiia bacterium (assembly GCA_964471875.1). Classification (GTDB taxonomy): domain Bacteria; phylum Actinomycetota; class Acidimicrobiia; order Spongiisociales; family UBA11373; genus UBA11373. The sequence continues at coordinate 3,186 of CAYYIA010000093.1, read as the reverse complement.
GTTCGGCGCCTCGGGCCGCAATGGCGGCTGGGCGTCCGCCGAACTCGCAGGCATGGATCGGATGCTCGCCGACCCGGAGACACGTCAGGGGATGGTGCGCCTCTATCGGCAGATGGTGGCAACGGTCGCAGAGATCGGCGAGACGGCGGCCGCCGAGGGGATTGGATGCGGGTACGCCCGTGGCGGCACCGTCGTCGCCGCCACCCGGCCCGGGCATGTCGGCCATCTCCAGCACTCGGTCACCATCGCCCGGGACGCCGGATTGGGCGAGGATGACGTGCGGTGGCTCGATCCGAGCGAGGCAGCCGGTCGGGTGAGGCCCTCACGGCTGTTCGGCGCGGTGTTCACCCCGCACTGCGCCGCGGTCGACCCGGCGCGTCTGGTACTCGGCCTCGCCGATGCCGTCGAACGACGCGGCGTGAAGATCTACGAACGGACCCCCGGCCGAATCGTCCCCGGGGGAGTGTGGACGCCGCACGGTGTGATCCGGGCCGAACGGGTGGTCCTTGCCGCCGAGGCCTATCGCACCCGACTCTCCGGACAGCGGAGGCGGGTGATCCCGGTGTATTCGCTGATGGTGATGACCGCACCTCTCTCTGATGCGACCTGGGCCGGGATCGGTCTGGCCGCCCGCGAGACGTTCTCGGATGGCCGCCATCTCATCATCTACGGGCAGCGCACCCACGACGGCCGGATGGCATTCGGCGGCCGGGGAGCGCCGTATCACTTCGGGTCGCGAATCGAGGACTCCTTCGATCTCGACGCCCGGACGTTTGCCTCGATCCGCGGCACCCTGGGGGATCTGTTCCCAGCGCTGGCAGGAGTGGAGATCGAGGGTCGGTGGGGCGGCCCACTCGCCATCGCACGGGACTGGCGTCCGGCGATCAGCGTCGAGGGTTCCGTGGTCATCGCCGGCAGCTACGTGGGCAACGGGGTGGCGGCGGCGCACCTCGCCGGCAGGACCGTGGCCGACCTGGTCCGCGGGGTCGACTCGGACCTGACCCGCCTGCCCTGGGTGGGCCACCGCTCCCGACGCTGGGAGCCGGAACCGTTGCGCTGGGTCGGGGTGAACCTGGGTCGCAAGCTCACCGAGTCGATCGACCGTGCCGAGGATGCGGGAAAGAGCCCCCGGCTGCGCAACGCGGTGTTCCGCCGGCTTCCGGTGGGGTAGGCGCTAGGCACCAGGCGCTAGGCACTAGCTAGAACCTAGAACCTAGGGCCTAGAGCCTTCTTGGTTACGGCCACACCCCGCGGGCCTCCGCCGTCGCCTTGGTGCGGCCTACCGCGACGACGGCGGCGGCGATCCGGTAGTCGGGGTTGCGGAGCGGACTCCCACCCGGGTGCATCTCCTGCCAGCGAGCCTGGTAGGTGGGCATGCCGGCGATCATCTCGTCGTGCTTGGCGACCACGGCGTCGGTCGAGCGATAGATGTGCTTGCGCAGGCTCTCGTCGACATGGTCGGCCTCCCACTGCTCGTTCTGCAGGTTCTGCACCCACTCGAAGTAGGAGACCACCACCCCTCCGGCGTTGGCCAGGATGTCGGGAAGCACCTTGATGCCGCGCTCGGCGAGCACGATGTCGGCCCCCGGGGTGGTAGGACCGTTGGCAGCCTCGGCAAGCAGCGGTGCCTTGATCCGGGCGGCGTTCTCCAGGGTGATCTGGTTCTCCATCGCCGCCGGGATCAGGATGTCGCACTCGGCCTCGAGCGCGGCCTTCGGATCGCCCTTGGTGGTCCCGGAGGCGCCCACGACGCTCCCGGTGGCATCCTTGTGGGCGCATACGGCGTCGACGTCCAATCCCTTGGGAGCAAGAGCACTGCCCCGGGTGTCGGACACGGCGACGATCACCGCACCGGCGTCGCGGAAGATGGTGGCGGCATACCGTCCGGCATTGCCGAACCCCTGGATCGCCACTCTCGCTACATCGATCGTGGTCCGCTTGGGCATCCGCCCGCTGGCGAGGAACCGTTCGGTGCAGAAGAACACCCCCCGGGCGGTTGCCGTCGACCGGCCCACGATCCCGCCGAGGTCCAGGGGCTTGCCGGTGACCACGGGGAGGCTGTTGGTGCCGCGATGCATCATCGAGTACGTGTCGTAGATCCACGCCATCGTCTGGGCATCGGTGTACATGTCGGGTGCCGGCACATCGGTATGAGGACCGATGTTGTCGCCGAGGGCCGCGATGAACCTGCGGGTGATGCGGCGCTTCTCCTCGACCGAGAGCTTGGCGGCGTCGCACGTGACCCCACCCTTGGCCCCCCCCGAAGGGGATGTCGGCCAGAGCGCACTTCCAGGTCATCCAGGTGGCCAGGGCCTTGACCTCATCCTCGTCCACCGAGGGATGAAAGCGGATCCCGCCCTTGCCCGGCCCCCGCCCCGTGCTGTGAATGACCCGGTAGCCCTGGAACGTGCGCACCAGGCCATCGTCCATCACCACCGGGAGCGTGACCGTGACGATCTTCTCCGGGGCGAACAACCATTCCGCCATTCCCTTCCACCCGGCGAGGCTGTCGACATAGGGAACGGCGTTGTCGAACTGGGTCCGGGCGATGGCGTGGGGGTTGAGGTCTTCGGCCATTGGGTTCCTCCGATTCGGTGTGCATCCTCGATCGTGGCGACCGGGGCTGGGCCCGGCCAGGGGCATCGGTCACGGGCTAGCCGGGGGCCGTCCCGATTCCGACCCGCAGCGGCAGTCGGTCGACGCCGCGAAAGACCAGGCTGGGAGTGCGGGGGGGCTCGGCCACGGCCAGCGACAGGGTCCGGAAACGGCCGGTGAGCGCCCCGAACACCTCCTCGAGCTCGACCCTTGCCAGCGGTGCGCCGAGGCAGAAGTGGGTGCCCAGGCCGAAGGCCACATGGGGGTTGTCGGCTCGTGCCGGATCGATCCGATCGGGGTCCGGGAACACGGCCGGGTCGCGATTGGCGGCCGCAAAGAGCAGCCCAACCTTGTCACCCTGACGCAGTGCGATTCCACCGAACTCCAGGTCCTCGAGCACCCACCGCTCGAACATGTGCAGTGGGGGGTCCCAGCGCAGCAGCTCGTCGGTGAGCGTGGGGAGCAGGCCAGGGTCGGCCTGCACGGCCTCCAACACCTCGGGATGGCGCGCCATCGCCAGGATCCCGTTGCCGATGGCGTGCACGGTTGCCTCGTGACCCGCATTGAGGATGAGGATGCAGGTGGCGATGA
>CAYYIA010000092.1:0-7009 GCA_964471875.1 uncultured Acidimicrobiia bacterium | reverse complement strand
GCCCGCGCCTTGTCGGCGAGTCGCCGCGCCTCGCGGGCGATGCCGCGCAACCGCAATCCGTCGGCACCGCGGAGGGTCATCACGACGAGTCCGTCCTCATTGAGGTCGATGGCAATGCCCAGGTTGACGCCGCCATGCAGGATCCGCACCCGATTGGGGAGGTCGAGACTCGAGTTGACCACCGGGAAGGCATTGAGCGCATCCACGGTCGCCCTGCTGATGAACGGTAGGTACGTGAGGGAGAAACCCTCCCTCGCCTTGAAGCTGTCGCGGTGACGGGATCGGATCCGCTCCACGTGCTCGAAGTCGACCTCGACCGAGGTCCAGACGTGAGCGGCGGTCTGCTTGGCGCGGGTCATGTTCTCGGCAATGCGCATGCGGAGTCGCGACAGGTCCTCGACCGAGCCCGCCGAGGAAGACACCGGGACGGGTGCGGGACTCGGCGCGGCCGGCGGAGCCACGGGCATGGGCTGCGGAGGCGCCACCGGTGCTGGGGGCGGGGTCACCGGAGCCGGGGGCACCGCAGTCGCTGCGGGAGTGAACAGCACATGGTCCGCCGGGGCGGGCTCCTCGGAGATGAGGTCCTGAATCCCGCGGCCAAGCACCGTGCGCGATGGTTCTGCCACCCTCGGCGCCGCTGCGGCAAGGGCGACATGGGCCTCGACGTCGCGCCGGGTGATCCGCCCGTCGGTTCCGGTCCCGGTCACCCGCGAAAGGTCGATCCCATGTTCGGCGGCGAGGCGGCGCACGACGGGTGAAAGCATTCCCGGATCGCGCGTCACCGTCACGTTCATCACCTGAGACTGCGGCACCGCCACCGAGGGCGCGGGAGCCATCACCGGTGGCGTCGGGACGAACGGTGGTGTCGCGACCGGCGACGGCGCGACGACTGGCGCTGGAGCTGGCGCGACAGGCGGTGCCACGGGGGCCGCTGCAGTCGGCACCGACACCGGGGCGGCCGCAGCCGTCGGCGAAGCCCCGGCCTCGCCCGCCTGACCGATGATCACGAGCGGCGTCCCCACCGAGACCGTGGTGCCCTCCGGCACGAGGATCTGAAGGATGGTCCCCGCTATTGGCGATGGCACCTCGGTGTCCACCTTGTCGGTCGAGATCTCGAGCAGGGTCTCGTCCTCACGGATCGTGTCACCGGCCTTCTTGGCCCATCGCAAGATGGTGCCTTCGGTGACCGTCTCCCCGAGTTGCGGCATCGTGACCGTGAGCGGCATGGTGGTTTCTCCTACGAGGCCGCAAGTGTATTGACGGCGGCCACTATGTCGGCGGCTTGCGGGATGAAGGCGTCTTCGAGCACCGTGGCGAATGGGATGTGGGTGTGGGGCGGCGTCACCCTGATGATCGGGCCGTCGAGGTCCCAGAAGGCCTCGGCGGCGACGCGGGCAGCCACCTCGGACGCCACTGACGCAAACGGCACATCCTCCTGGACGACGACGAGCCGGGAGGTCTTGCGCACCGAGGCGAAGACCGCGTCCCAGTCGAGAGGCACGATCGTCTGCAAGTCGAGAATCTCCACGGACACGTCGTCGGCGTCGAGGAGATCGGCAGCGGCCGACGCAGTGTGCACCATGGCCCCCCAGGTGACGATGGTCACATCGTCGCCGGAGCGGACCAACCGAGCCTTCCCGAGAGGGAGTTCGAACCGTCCCACCGGGAGGGACTCCTTGATGCTGCGGTAGAGCTTCTTGTGCTCGAGATACACCACCGGATTGGGATCACCGATCGCCGCCACCAGCAGACCCTTGGCGGTGATCGGGGTGCTGGGTACGACGACCTTGATGCCGGGATGATGGGCAAGCATCCCCTCCGGGCTGATCGAGTGGAAGGGGCCTGCGCGCAAGCCGGCACCACTGGGACCGCGCAGCACCATCTGCACCGATCGCCCGCCCTTCCACAGGTACTTGGCCGCTTCGTTGAACAGCTGGTCGAGGCCGGGATAGATGAAGTCGGTGTACTGGAGCTCGGCCACCGGAATCTGCCCCATGAGGGCGGCTCCCACCGAACCGCCGACGATGGCCGACTCGGCGATTGGGGTGTCGATGACCCGCAGCGGCCCGTACCTGTCGAACAGGCCCTTGGTGACCTTGAAGGCGCCGCCGAACGGCCCGACGTCTTCACCCATCAGGAATACGCGCTCGTCTCGCTCCATCTCCTCGTCGAGAGCCTGGGTGATGGCATCGAGCATGGTCACCGGCTCGCCCACCCCCTCACCCGGTAGCGGAGCCGACGGTTCTCGAGGGGCGGCGAACAGATCGGTGACGAGATCGGCAGCCGTTGGGTCGGGTTGGGTTTGGGCCCACTCGATGACGCTGCGGATCCGATCCTCGATCCGGGCGGCGATCGCCTGTCGGCCGGCCTCATCGAGCAGGCCACGGGTCCCGAGGAACTCCTCGAAGCGCGGGATCGGGTCCTTGGCGAGCCAGGCCTCGCGCTCGTCCGGCTTGACGTACTCAGCGGGATCGTGACCGGCATGGCCGAAGTGCCGGAACGTGACCGCCTCGATGAGCGTCGGGCCTTCCCCGTTGCGGGCTCGGTCGACTGCCTCGCGCGCCGCCGCGTAACACTCGAGCACGTCGTTGCCATCGACGACGACGCCGGGAATGCCGTACCCGTCGGCGCGGTGGCCCGAGAACGCAAGCCTGAACTCGAGATCGTTGGGTGTCGAGTAGGCGTACTGGTTGTTCTGGATCGTGAACACGATCGGCAACCGCAGCACCGCCGCCATGTTCACCGCCTCGTGCCAGGTGCCGGTTGCGGTGGAACCCTCGCCGCAGTCGGCCAGGGCCACCCGCCGCTCGCCACGCTGTTTGAAGGCGAGGGCGGCACCCATGGCAACGGGATAGGCATCGGGGAGAGGAGAGATCACCATGAGGGTGCCCTTGTCCAACACGCCGAAGTGGCTGTTGCCGTCGCGGCCCTTCGTCGGCCCGGTGACCTTGCCGTAGAAGTTCAGCATCGTCTCCTCGAGCGTCACTCCTCGGGTGAGCTGGGCGAGAAGGTCGCGATGGGTCGGCCCGAAGATGTCTCCGGGCTCGAGCGCGGAAGCAAACCCCACCTGGGCGGCTTCCTGCCCTACCCCCGGATAGACCGCGCCGGGAAGCCGACCGCCCCGGTACATGGTGTGCAGCCGGGTCTCGAGCAGACGGCCCGTGATCATGAGCTCGTACATCGCGAGCAGACGCGAGGAGTCGAGTTCTGCCGCGTGCCCCTTCGCCTCGATCAATGCAGGCTCCTACCCGAAGCGGCGAGGAGTGACTCCCCAACGGCTTCGGCGAGCGTGGGATGGGCATGGATGAAAGCCGCCGCTTCCGACGGCAGCGCCTCCCATCCGACGGCGTACATCAGTTCGTGAATGATCTCTCCGGCCTCAGGCCCGACGATCGTGGCACCCAGTATCGGCCCACCCCGTTCGGCGACGATCTTGACCATTCCTTGGGCTTGCCCCCGGATGATGGCGCGGCCAAGGCCACCCATGCCGTGATCGGTCGTGACCACGTCGTGGCCGGCCGCCCGCGCCTGCGCTTCGGTGAGGCCCACTGACGCGACCTCCGGCATCGAGTAGACGACGAGGGGAATCGCCCGGTAGTCCACCGGGGCAGGGCTGCCGGTGGCGATGTGAGTGATGGCAGAAATCCCTTCGGCGAAGCCGGCATGGGCAAGCTGGGGAGTGCCGGCCACGATGTCCCCCACGGCATACACGCCCGGAGCGTCGGTCAACATCGTGCGACGATCGGCGACGACGTATCCGCGATCGAGCCGCACGCCGGCCTCCTCCAGTCCGATCCCGGCGGTTACGGGAGCCCGGCCCACGGCGACGAGTACGACATCGACCTCCACTTCGGCCCCAGCGGCCGTGACCTTCACTCCCGTCGGGGTCACCACGGGCGGGTCGACCTTCACGCCGGTGGTGACGTGAATGCCCTTGCGTCCCAGAAGCCGGGTGAAGAGCTTGGCGGCCTCCGGCTCGACCCCGGGCAACACCTGCTCGAACACCTCGAAGAGATGCACATCCGCGCCGAGTTCGGCAAGCATGCACGCGAACTCGATCCCGATCGCCCCCGCTCCAATGACCGCCACGCGGCCCGGCCGGTTCGTCCAATCGAGGGCCACATCGGACGTCACGATGCGATGCCCGTCGGGCTCGAAGCCGGGAAGGTTCCGCGGTACGGATCCGGTGGCGATGATGGTCTTGCGCGCCTCGAGGCGCCGCGCCCCCCCACCGGCCTCCACGACATCGACGATCCCCGGCCCGGACAGTCGGCCGACGCCGGCGACGATCTCCACCTTGCGCTGTTTCATCAAGCCCAACAAGCCTTTGTGCAATTGCGTGACGACTGCGTTCTTCCGTGCCAGGGCGCGCCCCCAATCGAGCTGGGGCGGGGACGCCACGACACCGAACTCCGCAGCACCAGCCACCTCGGCAAACACCTCGGCCGTGTGGATCCATGCCTTGGCGGGGATACAGCCCCGATGCAGGCAGGTGCCGCCAACTTCAGCCTTCTCGACGAGAGCGACGGAGAGTCCAAAGTTGTGCGCGTACAGGGCGGCGGCGTATCCGCCGGGACCGCCCCCAATGATCGCGACGTCGTACACAGCGCCTCCAGTCGGTTCGCCAGAGACTAGATCGGTGCGCGATCCCGAACCAAGAGGAACGGGTGCGGCCCTCCGGCGAGACCGCCGGTACCCTCTCGGCCCGAATGCAGACCCGCTACCTCATCGTCGCTGCGCTGGTGACGGCCCTGGTGATCCTGGCAGCTTCGCTCGTGTGGTTCCTACGGATGGTCGGATGATCACCACATCGGACGGAGTGGCGCTCGAGGGGCTCTGGACGACGCCTGACGCAGATCCCCTGGGCACGATCGTGCTGTGCCACCCGCATCCACTCGATGGCGGGACGATGACCACCCCCCTGATGCGCACCGTGGCAGCCACGCTGGGCGATGCCGGTCTCAACGTGCTGCGGTTCAACTTCCGGGGCGTGGGCACCTCCCAAGGCACATGGGGTGGAGGGAGCGGGGAGATCCTCGACGTCGCCGCAGCCGTGGCGTTCGCCGCCACGACCCATCCCGCCCTCCCGGTCGGCGTCGCCGGGTGGTCCTTCGGGGCGACCGTATCGCTCGCCTGGCAGGCCGAGTCCGGCTCGTCACTCCCCTGGGTCGGTATCGCGCCCGGCATCCGTCCGTACCGAGGGTCGCTCCCACCGGATCTCGCCCATCTGGTCCCGGCACGCCGCAGGATCGTGATCGGCGATCGGGATCAATTCGCCACCGTATCGGACATCGAGAGCTTCGCGCTTCGCTGTCATGCCGAGGTCACGGTGCTCCCCGGATCGGATCACTTCTTCCTTTACCGCGAACGCAAGGTAGGAGAGGTGGTGGCAGCCCATTTTGGCGGCCGCACACCCCACTCGCACTAGCGAGCGCTCGGGCGGTCTAGGCCGATTGCCGTGTGCTCGCCGTCAGCCGGCGACGTGTCGCCGCGGAACCGGCCGATACCCACGATTGCGCGCCTCGACCAGCGTGTCCGGAGCGAACGTGCTCACCGCCAGGCGCGCCAGTGCCCCTGAGCCGACGAGCTCGTCCACAAGATTGGCCTGATCCGGATCATCGGTGTCGAACACCAGCATCGTGTCTCGCAGCCCAATGAACCGGTGGTGGTCGAAGTGCCGGATTCGCGGCATCTCAGGTCCGGTTCACGCTTGCCACCGCCTGGGTGAATCCCGCCACGGCCTGGAACACGACTTCACCGTGAAGCTCGCCGCGGTTGAACGCGATGGTCCACGACCCAGCAGACCCTTCGGAACTCGTGATCACGTACCCCTGACTCACCAAACCGATGGTGAAGTTCTGTACCGCGGCATCGACGGGGCCTTCGATCTGAAGCGCCATCTCGCTCCGATGATTGAGCCGATCCACGAGCGTCGTGCCGATCTCCGCATTCGTCGGGATCGGAAAGTCGGCGGGGAAGGCTGGCGGGGGCTCTCCCTCGCCAAACACCACCTGATCGCCGCCACCGGTTCCGGCGGAGTCATCGTCGGCGCATCCCGTCACCAGGAGGGCAACGAGCACCACCAACGTTCGGGCGCGGCGTAGCCCGGTCATGACAGGGCCAGCCGGATCGAGGCTCCCAGGCGTCGCAGGGCAGGGTCGATTCCGACCATGAGGTCGCCCACCGGCAGCACCAAGGCCGGCGGTGGCTCGATCCCCGGGTAGGGCACCTCGAGGGTCGAGAACGCCAGCATCGCCACGAAGGCCGCTTCGGCGAGCCGCTCGCGCAGCGACCCTACGCCGTCAGACACGGGGCGGCTCCCGATACCCACCGAACACCGCCTTCATCGCCGCCGTCATCTCCCCTTCCGTGGCGCGCACCCGGGCGGCCGCGATAAGGAGTGGCATGAGGTTCGCCCCGGTTGCGGCCGCGGCGGTGAGCGCGTCGAGCGCCGCCATCACCGCGGCCTCATCGCGCCGGTCGCGCACCGTGGCGATCCGGCTGCGCTGGATGGCCTCCACATCCGAGCCGATGCGAAGGATGTCCAAGTGGTCTTCATCGACTGCGGCGTACTTGGTGACCCCGACGATCGTGCGCTCGCCTGATCCGAGGGCCTTCTCGAAGGCATACGCCGAGTCTGCCAGGGCTCCCTGGAACCAGCCGTCGTCGATGCCCCGAAGCACGCCGTCGAGCATCGATCCCGATCCCATTCGGTCGATCTCGGCAAGCAGACGCTCCACCCGTTCTTCCATCGCATCGGTCATCGCCTCGACGAACCACGACCCCCCGAGGGGGTCGATGACATCCGCGACACCGGTCTCCTCGGCGATCACTTGCTGGGTTCGCAGCGCGATCTCCGCAGCGCGCTCGGTGGGAAGGGCGTAGACCTCGTCGAGGGCATTGGTGTGGAGAGATTGCGTACCTCCGAGCACGGCAGCCAGGGCCTCGATGGCGGTGCGAACCACGTTGTTGTCCGGCTGCTGGGCAGTGAGCGATACCCCGGCGGTCT
>CAYYIA010000091.1:0-7030 GCA_964471875.1 uncultured Acidimicrobiia bacterium | reverse complement strand
CGGATTGCGCATCGCCGCGATGACCCGGGCGGTCTGGGTGGCCCGATCGAGATTGAAGGCGGAGTGCACACTGGCCACCCCGAAGTCGAGGCCGGCGAGGAACTCGGGGTCGTAGTCCACCGATCCGTCGGCCCCGATGTTGAGCTCGGCACCCTGCAGGATCGTCATCTCCGGGTACTGCTCCTGCAGTTTGGCGATGCGACGCCGCTGGGCGAGCAACTGCTGGCGCGTAGCGCCGTTGATGGTGAGATCCTCAGCGTGGTCGGTGATCGCCACGTAGACATACCCCCGCGCCGCGCAGGCGGCCAGCATCTTCTCGAGCGACTCCTTGCCGTCGCCGCTGAGCGAGGTGTGAACGTGAAGATCCCCGCGCAGTTGCTTGTCGGCGACAAGGTCGGGAAGTTGGCCGGAGAGCGCCGCCTCGATCTCGCCAGTGTCCTCGCGGATCTCGGTCGGGATCCAGGGCAGCCCTAGGGCGGAGTACACCTCCTCCTCGGTGTCGGAAGCGATCACGGCACCGCCCACGGACTCGGCCAGGGCGTACTCGTTGAGGATCCACCCCTTCTCGATGGCCATCTGGCGCAGACGAATGTTGTGGGCCTTCGACCCGGTGAAGTAGATCGCCGCCGCCCCGAACTGTGACGGTTCCATCACCCGCAGGTCGATCTGCATGCCGGAGGCGCTCAGCACCGCCGACTTGCGCGCCCCATACCCCACCACCTCCCGCACCACGGGCAACTCGACGAAGCGCCGCATCACGTCTTCGGGATCACCCGTGGAGACGACGATGACGTCGATGTCGCCGATGGTCTCGCGGAATCGGCGCAGGCTGCCCATCGGTTCCACCCGGATGACGCCGGGCACTCCCGACAGCGCCGCCACCACGTCGCGGGCCACGGCGAGGGCATCCTGGATCGGGGTGCGCCGCTCCTTGCCACCGATGCCGAGCCGCTCCACCGCAGTGCGGATGTTCTCCTCGGTCTTCGCCCCCATCCCCGGCAGGCCGCGCAACAACTGGGCATCGAGGGCGGCCTTCAATCCCTCCACGTCGTTGATGTGCAACTCGTCACGCAACATCACCGCGGTCTTCGGTCCCACCCCGGGGATCCGGGTCAACTCGACGAACGGGGCGGGGAACATGACCCGCAGCTCCTCGAGCCGGGCCATGCGCCCGGTGTCGACCAGCTCACGGATTTTCGCCGCGGTGCTCGGCCCCACCCCGCGCAGCGCCGCCAGCTCCTTCGCCGACATGTCGGCGACCGGGGCGTCGAGCAACTCGACGGTGCGCGCCGCCGTCTCATAGGCCCGCACCCGAAACGCATTGCTGCTCCCCTCCTCGAGGGTCGCCAGCCGGGCGAGTTCGGCGAGGTGGGAAGCGACTTCGGAGTTGGAGATCATCGCGCGTGAGGGTATCGGGACGCGGTTTGGGGTGGGGCGAAGCGCAATACGCAATACGCAACACGCAATACGTTCGGACGCGTTCGGCACCTGCAACGCGTCTGGGCGCATTGCGTATTGTGTATTGCGTATTGCGTGTTGCGGGAGCCGACCGATAGGTCGGCGACCTTTGCGTATTGCGGGAGGCCGCCGACTAGGCGGCCGACCCTCCTAACCTCTCTCCCCGTGGGCCGTCGCACCGATTACGTCTCCTTCTTTGGGCCGCCGCGGGGGCGAAACCGTGACTTTGTGGGCTTGGAGACGCGGGTGCGTCCCGGGCTGTTCGTGCTGCCGGCTCTGGTCGTGGCGTTCGTCGCCGTGTCGGTGTGGTGGTTCGCCTTCCGCGAGGCGGACCGCGAGGTGGGCGGCGTGCTCAGCCTCGAAGACGCCACCATCCCGACGCTGCTGCTCCCCTCCGGCGCCGCCGCCGACGACCCTTCGTCGCTGCTCTCCGGCATCTCGGTGGAGTGCGAAGAGGAACTCACCAACTGGGTGGCGTTCCAGGGGTCGATGACCCATCAGGGGTGCCTCGGGTCGGAGGTCCCCACCATCGAGAATCCGACGATCGCCTGGAGGGTGCCGGTCGGCATCCAGGGTTGGCTGAACAGCCCGCTCATCGTCAACGGCCACGTCTACGTCGCCAGCGCCGGCGTGGCCCAGGGCACCGAAGACCGACGCGACGGTGTCTATTCGTTCGACCTCTACACCGGCCGCCGCGAATGGTTCTTCGGCGCCACCCTCGACGTCAACGGGGTCGGCTACGGCAACGGCATCATCGTGGCAACGGGCGACGAGGGCCGGGTGTGGGGCATCGACGCCCGCGACGGCAGCCTGCTGTGGGAAGAAGCCCTGGGCGTAGCCACGTTCGGGTTCCCGCTCATCATCGAGGATGAGGACCTGGTGGTCGTCGGCGACGCCGACGGCCGCGCCACCGCCTTCAACCTTCGCACCGGTGCCCGGCGCTGGGGTCGTCAGATCCAGGTCGATGGCCCGATTCGCGGTGGCGCCGCCTCCGACGGCGAGATCATCGTCATCGCCGGTGAGAACCGCGATGTGGTCGCCGTGGACCTCAACGGGAACGAACTGTGGCGGCGCGAGATCATCGAGCGCGACACCGCCGGCGCTCTGGCGCGCATCTGGGCGTCACCCACCTTCGCCCGCGACTTCGTGATCGTCACCATGCTGCGCGAGGACACCTTCGTCGACCCTGCCATCACGATCCTCAACAAGAGCGACGGGACGATCTATCAGCAGGTCGAGGACGCCGCAGGTATCAAGCACGACTGGGGCAGCATCCGCTCCTCGGTGGCGGTCGTCGGTGACCTCCTCGTCTACGGCGAGCCGTACTCGAACCGGATGGTCGCCGTGGACATCGAGTCCGGCGAGACCGCCTGGGACGTGCAGACCGGGGCGTACTGCTTCCCCCACTGGCCTTCGCCGGCGGTGGTGAACGGTCAGGTGATCCTCCCCCGCCACGACGGTGGCCTCTATGCCGTCGATGTCGAGACCCAGACCTTGGCCTGGCAGATCTTCCTCGGCAACTTCAACTCGCCGGGAACCTTTCCCGCCGAGCACCTGGAAGCCGAGTACTGCGATTGGGGACCGAAGGACGACTACTCGATCCTGGCGTCTCCGGCGGTGGCCTCCAACGGCTACATCGTCGTGGGCACCCTCGAGGGCTACCTCATCGCCATCGCCGACCGCTCCTGGTAGCTCCTAGGGGGTACGCGCGGCTTCCAGTCCGGGATCGCGTCCGGCAGCGATGTCGTCGGTGGTGATCGGCGCCATCACGTCGGGCACCAGCGGCACCCCGACCCGGGACATCCCATCGGCCGTGATCACCTCGATGTTGGGCACCCCGACCAGCCAGCCGTTGGGCAACGATCGCACCAGGGGTGACCGGGGACTGCCCGCGGTGGGTTCACCCACGACGGTGACCCCGGGAAGTTCGGCGAGGGCCAGGGCGAGGAGTTCCGCCGGGCCACTGGTCCCGGGACCGACGAGCACCACCACCGTCCCGGTGAACGGACCCGTCGGCATCGGATTCACCAACGCCTCGCCCGAGGCAACCGTGAGGCCGTCGGCTACCCGCGCCTGGTAGGTGGCGACCACCGTCGGTGTGGCGACGAAGCGGGTGGCGACGAGCAGGGCTTCGGTCTCGGCGCCGGCGCCGGCGGCGCGCAGGTCGAGCACGATGCGGGTGGCGCCGTCGAGACTGGAATCGAGGGCCGCGGCGAGGATGCGCTGCGACCCGCTGTCGCTGTCGGCGAAGCCGCCAAGGCGAAGGAACCCGAGATAGCGAAGGCCCTCACCGAGGTCTGCGACCACCAGACCTCCGGCGGCGACGAGGTCGGCGTCGGCAAGCATCGCACCCTCGCCGAGAGCGGTGGCCAGTGCGGCGGCGGTTGCCGAAGGAGCCGCAGTCCACAGATCGCCACCGGTCTGCAAGGCCACCTGCGGATCGCCGAGCGGTTCGAGCAAACCCTTGATGGCGGCGGCAAGGGCCTCGCCGTCACCCTCGGCGGGCACCACGAGCGCAGCCACCCGGTCCGACCAACCGGCATCGACACCGGGGTGGTAGTGCTCCTCGACCGCGGCGACGACGGTCGCCAGCACCGATGCCGGTGCAGGATCGGGATCGAGGCCGCAGTCGGCGGGGAGGTCGGCCAGGCGATCGAACCGGACCACCCTGCCCCCATCGGCGAGGACCAGGCGGTCACCTTCGAATGACACCACCTCATCGATGTTGCGGGCGCTGCCGCTGCTGGCGAGGAGGCACTGTGCCGCCGACACCTCATAGATGTCGGCCTCCCCACCGTGGATGTCGAGGACGATGCCCCAACCTTCAGAGGCCCACATCCCGGCAAACGGCTCGGCCTCCGGCACCGCGGTGCTGCAGGCTCCAACCACCAGGATGACGCCGAGAAGCGCGCCAGTCCTCACGAGACGGCGGCGTGGAGTTCGCCGAGCGAAGAGCGCAGATGGGCGGTGAATCGCTCGATGTCCGGGATCGTGTCCCAGTCGGCGACGATGCCCCAATCGAGGGCGCCGTCGTAGGAGAAGAGCGCCACGCCGATCCCGTGGTTCACCCACAGCGGCACCGTGGGGAAGATGCGGCGCAGGCGGGCAGAGAGCAGATACAGCGGGATCTGCGGCCCGGGCACGTTGGTCACGGTCATGTTGAAGGGACGCGCCGTGGCCGCGGCCACCCGTGCCGCCATCGACAGGAACGTCGACGGGGTGAACGACGCCGACTGGGTGAGGAGTGCGGCGCCGGTCGCCTGGTCGGTCTCCTTGAGGTGATCGGTACGCTCGCGCACCCTGGCGTAGCGCTGCACCGGGTCGGGCTCGTCGATGGGGAGGTCGACGAGCCACATCGTCACCGCATTGCTCGATTCGGTGAGCGGCCACTCCCCCCGCGTGGACACCGGGACCATCGCTCGAAAGTCGAGTGCGGCGACATCGGTGGAGCGTTCCTCGATGAGGAAGTCGCGAACCGCCCCGGCCACGGCGGTGATCACCACGTCGTTCACGGTGCCACCGAGGGAGTTCTTCACCGTCTTCACCTGCTCGAGATCGGTGTGGAGAAAGTCGACCCGGCGGCTGGGACCGATGCGGCGGTTGATCGGGGTCGCCGAGGCACGACTGAACCAACCCGATCGCGCCGATGCGGTCATCGACAGCAGGCGCTGGCGCAGTTCCTCGCTCATGGCCCGCGACTCGTCGACCAGTTTGCGGACGCTCTGCACGGCCTCGCGCGGAGCCTTCATGCGTCGTGCCACCTCGTCGGCGAGCAACTGGCTGCGCGTCGGTGCCGGGCGCGGCTCGTACTCACCCGGAGTGCCGAGGTCGTCGGTCGGCATCGGAGCCAGCAGCACCTTGAGCAGGTCCACCCCGCCGACCCCGTCGACCATGCAGTGGTGCACCTTGGACACCAGGGCGAAGCCGCCATCGGGAAGCCCCTCGACCACCCACACCTCCCACAACGGGCGCGACCGGTCGAGGCTGCGGCTCAGGATCGATCCGGCAAGGACGCGAAGTTGCTCCTCGGTGCCGGGGCGGGGCAGTGCGGTGTGACGGATGTGATAGGCGAGGTCGAATGAGGCGTCGTCCACCCACACCGGATGCCGCTCGATGGGAATCCACTCAAGACGCTGCCGGTACCGGTGCACGTACTGGAGACGGTTGCCGATGAACGCCCGGATGGAGTCGATGTCGATGCCGCCATCCTCGGTACCGAGGTCCCCCCGCGAGAACACCAGTGTCGCCCCGACATGCATCGGATTCGTCGGTCCCTCCATGGCCAGGAAGGTGTTGTCCAAGAAGGAAAGGCGTTCGTACATCGCGCCGGCAAGCGTAGGGAGGGTGGGCGAGGTGTGGGAGATAGGCGTGGCAATGGGCAATGAGCAATGGGCGAAGAGCGAGTACGACTTGGGTCAGCACCGTTGCCCATTGCGGAGGCCGCCGCCAGGCGGCCGACTTTGCTCATCGCCAGTACAACCGCCCCAGCCTCAACACCAGCCCATACTCCCCCAATGCCCTCCCGCTCCTTCTCCCCCCTGGCTCCCGTGGATCTCCGCGCCGCCATCGCCGGCTATTCCGCCGGGGGGCATGATCCTTCGATTGCGGTTGGTGACGATGGGGCGTGGCTGGCATTGCGCACTCCGGAGGGGCCGGCGACGCTGCACTTCACCGGCGGCGACCCGATCGTCGCCGAAGGCTATGGGCCGGGTGCCGATGCCGCGTTGGAACGGGCGCCGGCGATCTGCGGGGCGCTCGACGACCCCACAGGGTTTGCGCCGACCCACCCGGTAGTGCGCCGACTCCTCCAGCGCTTACCTGGGGTCCGCATCACCCGCAGTGGCGCGGTGGTGGAGGCGCTGGTGCGGATGATCGTGGGCCAACGCGTCACCGGCACCGAAGCCCGGGCCGGGTACACCGCGCTCTGCCGCGCTCTCGGCGGACAAGCACCGGGACCGCGCACCTTGCTACTCCCCCCCGATCCGCAACGGATCGCTGCGCTCGGGTATACCGCCTTTCATCCCTGGGGCATCGAGCGAGGTCGCGCTGAGACGCTGATCCGGGTGGCGTCGCGCGCCAAGCGCATGGAGGAAGCTGCGGTGATGCCCCTGTCGGAAGCATATGCCCGCATCACCGCCATCACCGGTCTCGGTCCGTGGACCGCAGGCAAAGTCGGCTTGGTCGCCCTCGGCGATCCCGACGCCGTGCCGGTGGGCGACTACCACCTGCCCAACACCGTCGCCTTCGGTCTCGCCGGCGAGGAGCGCGCCGACGACGCCCGCATGCTCGAATTGCTCGCAGAATTCCGTCCCCATCGCGGGCGGGTGATCCAACTGCTGCACGCTGCCAGGGTGGTGGCGCCGAAGTATGGGCCGCGGAGCCCCACGAGGGAGTTCAGGGGAGCGTGAGAGCCGCAATGCGCAATGCGCAATGCGCAATTCGTTCAGAGGCAAAGGGCGAAGGGCGAAGGGCGAAGGGCGAGGGGTGAAGCGACGATACGTGCACCTGCCACCCGGCGTCGGTACCCGGTACCCGGTAGCCGGTACCCAGCCTCGGAGATCTGGCATCTGGC
>CAYYIA010000090.1:0-7240 GCA_964471875.1 uncultured Acidimicrobiia bacterium | reverse complement strand
GGGGTCTTGTACGCGATCGGCGGGGAGTAGCGAAGCCCGCAATGCGCAATGCGCAATGCGCAATGCGCTCCTGACTCGGGTGTCGGGTACCGGGTAACGGACCGAACGCTCTCGCCGCGCATCGCGCATTGCGCATCGCGCATTGCGCATAGCGCATTGCGCATAGCGCTCCCCTCCTTACCGTCTTTTCACAATTGACCTCCCCCTGACCACACACCCGGGTCCGATCCTGATGGGGTGATGAACCACACCACCACCGGGGTACGGCATCTCGTCGGCGCACTGCTGGCGCTGTTGGCCGTGGCCGGGGCGTGCGGCGATGCCAAGGACGATCCCGCCTCCATCACCGTTGCCACCGTGACGGAGGAGGTCGCCACCGACCTCACCACGGATGCAGGGGTGGTGGTGACGACGGTCGACACGACGGCGCCGACCACGACCACGACCACGACCACATCGGTCGCAGTCACCACCACGGTGCCGTTTCCCGACATCGACGAGGAACTGAGCGAATTCGACGACCTCGCGAGCCTGCTCGACGAGCTCGACGACCTGCTCGGCGACTCCCTAGAAGGAGAAGACTCATGATGCGACGCAGCATCGTCATTGCGGTCGTGCTGGCGGTCAGCATCGTCCCCACCGCGGCCCTGGCCGCCGAGGACAGTGCCCGCGACACGACCACCACCGTTCCCGAGCGAGTGCGCGACCGTGCTCTCGAGGAGCTCAAGGAGCGGGCGGCGCAGATGATCGACCGGCAGATGGACCTGCTCGGCCGGTTGCGCTCCTCGGTAGCGGGAAGCGACCACATCACCGAGGGTCATGCCGCCACGCTGTCGGGGGACATCGGCGCTGCCGCCGACGCCCTGGAGCGCCTGGCGGCACAGGCCGAGGCGGCGACGACGCCCGCCGAGGTGTGGGAAGTGATCCGGGCGATCCCGGCGCTCCACATCGGCAATGTGCTGGCGCCGAAGACGCACCAGGTGATCGCCTCCGACGCCCTGGTCGCGCTCGGATCGAAGCTGGAGCGCTTTGCCGACAAGTTGGAGGACCTGATCACGCGGGCCGAGGAGAAGGGTCATGACGTCGATGAGGCCTGGCGGATGCTCGAGGACATGAACGACGCCATCGCGGAGGGAGTGCGACTCGGAGATCCCGTAGCGGAATCGGTGATCGGCCTCGACGCCGGCGACTGGCCGGAACCGGCCCAGTCGACCCTGGCTGCGGGTCGCCGTGACCTTCGCGCCGGCGGCCAGAGCCTGCGTGACGCCTACGCCACCGGCCACGACATCGTGCAGTTCCTGAGGGACCTCATAGCAGAAGCGGCCTGACGCCACGGCACGGTACGGCGGGTCCCGGCACAATGGGTGCCGGGACCCGGCGCGTTCGGCACCGGTCGGATCAACTCTTCGAGAGCTTCCCCAGGATCAACCCGCCGAGCACCACGCCGCCGGCGATGAGGGCGATCCACCACAACGCCTTCAGCAGCCAGCCGAGGACCGTGAAGGCGACCACCACGGCGAGCACGATCAGCAGGATCTGGACGACACGTTCCATGGCGTCATCGTGGCACGACAGCGCCTACAACTCCACCTGGAGTCCGACCTCGACCGCCCGGTCGGGCGGGATGGAGTAGTAGGCGACGGCTCCGCGGGTGTTGCGCGACATCACGGCAAACAGCCGCTCCCGCCACCGTGCCATGCCGGGCCGTCCGGTCACCAGGATGGTGTCGCGGCCCAGGAAGTAGTACGTGTCGAGGGGGTGGAAGCGCAGCTCGGCCGCATCGGCCTCCAGCGCTCTCGGGACGTCGGGTTGCTGCATGTAGCCCACATGGAGGATCGCCTGGGAGATGCCGTGTCCCAGGTGGTGCACCTCGAGGGCGCGACGGGGATGCACCCGGGGTATCTCCTCCACCTCGACACCGAGCAGCACCACCTGTTGGTGCAGCACCCCGTGCAGCCGCAGATTCGCCACCAGGATCGGCGGTGCCGAGAAGGGGCGGCGGTACAGGTACACCGCGGTTCCCGGGACCCGGCGCGGGGGATGGGCGTCGAGGCTGTCGACGAAGGCGCGCAGCGGGATGTCGCCTTCGCGGAGGCGCTCGCCTACGAGCTGCTTTCCTGTCTTCCAGGTGGTCATCAGGGTGAACACGACCGCAGCCATCGCCAGCGGGAACCAGCCTCCGTCAGGGATCTTGAACAGGTTGGCGCCGAGGAAGGCGACATCGATCGTGAGGAACACCGCGGTGAGCGCCGCCACCACCGGGCGGGGCCACGACCAGCGCTCCCGTGCCACCACGGCGAAGAGCACCGTCGTGACCGCCATGGTCGCGGTGACCGCCACTCCGTACGCCGCGGCGAGGCCGGAGGAGGAGCCGAATCCGAAGACGAGCAACAGGCATGCCGCCATGAGCGCCCAGTTGATCGCGGGCACATACACCTGGCCACGTTCGAGATCCGAAGTGTGTTCGACACGGAGGCGGGGCAAGTACCCGAGGAGCGACGACTGCATCGCCAGCGAGAAGGCGCCCGAGATGAGCGCCTGCGATGCGATCACCGCCGCCATCGTGGCGAGGACGATGAGTGGCAATCGCAACACCTCGGGGGCGAGCAGGTAGAAGGGGCTGTCGACGGCTGCCGGGTCATGGAGGATGAGGGCACCCTGGCCGAGGTAGTTGAGAAGCAGCGCGGGGAGCACCATCACGAACCAGGCGAGGCGGATCGGGTGTCGCCCGAAGTGGCCCATGTCGGCGTAGAGCGCCTCACCGCCGGTCACCACCAGGAACACCGCTCCGAGGACCAGGAACCCCTTGAAGCCGTGGGTGGAGAAGAAGGTGACGGCGTGGGACGGGTTGATCGCCCGGAGCACGTCGGGGTGGTCGATGATCGAGAGCAGGCCGAGGATCCCCAGCGTGGCGAACCAGGTGACCATCACCGGCCCGAAGACCCGGCCCACCGCCGCGGTGCCACGGCGCTGGATCAGAAACAGCGCCACCAGGATCGCGGCAGTGATGGGAAGCACGTACGGTTGGAGGCTGGGCGCGCTCAGTTCGAGTCCCTCGACTGCACTCAACACCGAGATGGCCGGGGTGATCATCCCGTCGCCGTAGAGCAGCGCCGTGCCGAAGAGTCCGACGAGGATCAGGACGCGTCGACGCCCCCGGGCATGCTGGGTGGAAATGAGCGAGGTCAGCACGAGGATCCCGCCCTCGCCCTGCTGATCGGCCCGAACGACGAACACGAGGTACTTGACCGAGATCACGATGATGAGCGACCACACGATCAGCGACAGGACCCCCAGTACGGCACCTTCGCTCACCTCCACACCCAGTTCCGGGTGGAGGGATTCCCGCAGGGCGTAGAGCGGGCTGGTGCCGATGTCGCCGTACACGACGCCGAGGGCGCCGAGCGACAACAGGGCGAGGCGCTTGCCGCGTGGCCGGTGGTGGTGCGAGGACGACGGAGTGTCGGGCAAGTCGGGCAGCGTACCGGTTGTCGGGACCGTTCCGCCCGATCGTGGCAACTTCCGGAAACCGAATGGGCCCCTCCGGACATCTCACCCGGTACAGGCACTACGAAAGGTACGACATGGTCGATGACAGGATCCCGGCGCGGTTTCGGGTGATGGGGCTGATGCTCGGGTTGACGCTCGTGGTCGGGATCGCCGCCTGCGGCGACGATGCCGCCGAGGAGCCGATCGCCGGCGGCGAACCGCTCGGCAGCGCCGCCGCCGACTGCATGGCGTTCGACGAGGACACCCTGGCCGCCCAGGAGTTCGCCTTCGACGGGACCCTCACCTCGGCCTCAGCCGATGGCGAGCAGGCCACGTTCGAAGTGCACGCCTGGTTCCGCGGCGGGGAAGGGTCGACCGCCACCTTCGGGGCCGGCGGTCTGCTCTCTACCGATGCCCAGGCGCTGATCGGAACCTCGCTCGAAGTGGGTGAGCGCTACCTGATCTCCGGCTCGGACGGCTTCGTCTGGGCGTGCGGCTATTCGCTCACCTATGACACCACCATCGCCGCCGAGTGGGCCGAGGTGTTTGCCGGCTGAGCCGGTGAAGCTGTCAGGTGTCAGGTGTCAGGTGTCGTGCAGGAGCAATGGGCGCAAGGCGAAGAGCGAAGAGCCCTCCGGTACCCGGTACCCGGTACCCGGCACTCTGGCATCTGGCATCTGGCATCTGGCATCTGGCGTCCGGCATCCGGCATCTCCGCGCGGGAACCCGGGACGCGCCCGGTAGCGTCTCACCCCCATGAGTGAGGGGCAGGGCGAGCGGGTCGAGCGCTTCCGCGTGCTCTATGACGCCGCCTACCCGCGGCTCATGGCCTACGCCCTGCGTCGCGCCCGCACCCGTACCGATGCCGAGGACGTCGTCGGTGACACGATGCTGATCGCCTGGCGGCGACTCGACGACATCCCGACCGACGAGAGACGCCTCGCCTGGATGTACGGGGTTGCCCGCCGGGTGCTCGCCAACCATTACCGCACCACCGATCGCCGGGATCGTTTGGCGGATCGCCTCGTTCACCAGGCACCGGAAGGTCAAGGCGAGTTCGATGTGATTCACGAGGCCCTCGACCGGCTTCGATCCGACGATCGGGAGATCCTGACGCTGGCGGCATGGGACGATCTCACCAACGATGAGATCGCGCTGGTGCTCAGTGTCACCCCCAATGCGGTTGCGGTGCGGCTCCATCGCGCACGAACCAAGCTGGCCCGCGAACTCGCCCGGCTCGGGGTTGGAGGCCCTGTGGAGAAATCGGTGAAATCTGAACTGCGGTCCCGGACACCTGAGGGGGTGTACGGCATCCAACCGGGGCCGGGAGAGGTGGAACGGGAATGACAGGCTTCGATCCCATCGAAATGCTTCGTCGGGCCGATCCGCTCGATCCCCTGGAGGTGCCCAAAGACACTACGGGGGCCCACGCACGGGCCCTCTTCCAGGAGGTAACGAGCATGGACGTGAAGGAACAGGAGAAGGCGCCCCGGCGCCCGCAGCCGCTGATGCGGCGGGTGGCGATGGGGGTCGGCATGGCGGTGTTCGCTGCGGCGATCGCCGGCGGTGCCTACGCCCTTCTCAAGGACGAGGCCGAAGAGGTGATCGTCGGCGGCGAGCCGATCGGTGGCGATCCGATGGCGATGTGCATCCAGTACACCGAGGAGATGCTGGCGGATCAGGAGTTCGCCTTCGACGGCACGGTGGTGTCGATCGATGAGGCAGCGCCCTCGAGCGATGTGGACATTCCCGGCGTCACCGTCACCTTCGAGGTGCACGGGTGGTTCCGTGGGGGCGAAGGCACCACCGCCACCTTCGATGCCAACGGTCTGGTCGGGGAGACCTCCCTGGCGCTGACCGGCCCGGGCCTCGAGGTGGGGCAGCGGTACCTGATCTCGGGGACCGACACCTTCGTCTGGGGCTGCGGCTACTCGCTCACCTACGACACGGCGCTGGCCGCCCACTGGGCCGAGCTGTTCGGGGCCTGAGAGTCACAGCAGATCGCAAAGCAGGGGCGGGTCAACCCGCCCCTGCTTCGCGTCAGCCGACACCCGCGATTCGCGATTCGTCAGATCGCGGCGATGGGGGGGGGGTGCGTTCTGGCCAATTGCCAATCGCCAATTGCCAATTGCCCAATTGCCAATTGCCATCCCCTACCCCCCAAACACCGTGCTCCGTTTCGCCCTCTCCAGTTCCGCGATCCGGATGTCCTCGACGGTGACGAAGGCGTCGGGGTTGATCTCGTGGACGATGGCCATGGCCTCTTTCACCCGGCGACGCGGAAGCACCATGAAGTTGAGGCGCACCTCGCCGTCGCGGCCTTCGGCATTGAGCACGGTCACCGCGAATCCGGCGGCACGCAGCGAAGCGGCCACCGGGGGTGACTCGATCGGGGCGATCACCCGCAGCAGTGCGGTGCCCATCGCCAGCCAGCGTTCGACAAAGCCTCCGACCAGCGTTCCCGTGGCGAACCCGGCGGCGAACGAGATGATGCGGATCGGGTGGTCGAGGTTGGTGAACACGATGGCGGCGGCGCTCACCCAGAACAACGACTCGAAGAAGCCGAGGAGCGCGGCGAGCCAGATCCTGCCCCGCATGAGGGTGACGATGCGGACGCTGGCGATGCCGACGTCACCGATCCGCAAGACGAAGATGAGCAGCGAGCCGAGAAACAGTTCCATGGAGAGTGACCTCGAGTGGCGAAACCGGCATTGTCGTCGGGGCAGCGCCCAAGCGGGAATCGTTCGGGGAGGCTTTCGTCACATGGCGAGGGGCCAGGGGCTAGGGGCTAGGGTCAAAGGCGGCTCGCTCTTCGCCCTTCGCACGGCTCGCGGGTAACGGGCAACCCTCCTCCCAGGTACGCTCCAGCCACACAGCAGGGGGCCGGAATGACTCGCCGGATCGGGATACTCGGCTTTGGCTCGTACGTGCCGAAGCGGGTGATGACCAATGCCGACTGGTCGGCGTTGGTCGACACCGACGACGAGTGGATTCTCAGCCGCACCGGCATCCGGGAGCGACACTTTGCCGCCGATGACGAGACCACCCTGGATCTCGCCGCCCACGCCGCCAACCGGGCCATCGCCGATGCCGGTCTCACCGCCGCCGACATCGACGAGATCATCGTGGCGAGCGACACCCCCGAGGTGTACACCCCGGACACCGCGGCGCACCTTCAGCATCGTCTCGGCGCAGGTGAGGTCACCGCCTACGACCTGGGTGGAAGCGGCTGCGCCGGCTTCGTGCTTGCCCTCGACATCGCCCGCACCCGGGTGCACATGGCTTCGAGGAAGGTGTTGGTGGTAGGCGTGGAGTTGATCTCGCGTCTCATGAACTGGACCGACCGCACCACCTGTGTGCTGTTCGGCGATGCCGCCGGCGCCGTGGTGGTGGGTGAGGGGGATGCAGTGCGCGCCGAGATCCTTTCGGCCTCCGCGGGTACCGACGGCAGCGCCGCCGACATCCTCACCCTCGAGACCGGCGGCACCCGCCGTCCCTTCACCCTGGCGGAGGCCGAGAAGGGCGGTCAGCACGACATCGTGATGAACGGGCGCGAGGTGTACCGCCACGCCGTAAAGCGGATGTCGGAGGCGGCCGAGAAGGTGCTGGAGTTGGCGGGAAGGCTCAAGTCGGATGTCTCGCTGGTGATCCCGCACCAGGCGAATCTGCGGATCCTCGAGACCGTACGCGAGAAACTCGGCCTGCGTCCCGAGCAGGTGTACGTGAACGTCGATCGCTACGGCAACACCGG
>CAYYIA010000089.1:0-7304 GCA_964471875.1 uncultured Acidimicrobiia bacterium | reverse complement strand
GACCGCAGTCACCGCGTCCTCGAACACCTCGCGGTTGTGACGGGCAGGCTCTCGAAACCCGCTGATCTTGCGGACGAACTGTCGGGCGGCTGCCTCGAGTTCCTCGCGGCTGGCCCCCTCGGGTCTTCTCAGTTGGACGATGCTGCGGCACATGGGCAAGAGGCTAGGCCACGCCCCGCTCACGCGTCGTCCCGATACCGTCCCCCGGTGCGCCAGTACACCCCATCGGCGCGGGTCATGATCCCCTCGTCGACCAGGTAGCGGCGCAGTGCGGCGTAATCGGCGTGGAACAACTGCAGGGTGAAGTTCACCTCCTGCTCGCGGTAGCGCAGTCCCGGCTCGAACTCCATGGCCAACCGCTCCAATACGACCCGACGCTTGCCCTGGGCGGCAGGGATTTCGGTCAACCGGTCTCCGGAAAAGAACGTCTGCAGGATGCGGGCCTCGTCGGGTGTCCACGGGCCCTCGATCACTGCAGGATCGGCTTCCGGCACCCTGGGGAGTTGGGAGGCGAGGCGCTGCAACTCGGCCGTGTCGAGGCGGCCATCGGCGATCAGGCCCGCCTGCAGGAGGCCCCCGATCTCCCGTTGCACCCGGCGCTCGGTGACCCCGGTGGCGGCGGCGATGGCCCCGACGTCGATCGAACCCACTGCGGCGGCGCCGAGGACGGCGAGACGCACCGGGTCCACCACGATCCTCAGGAACGCCGAGATGTCCAACACCAGCCGCCTCCGAGACCCTCGGGATCCCGAGGCTAGCCCTCCTCGGGATCGGCATCCCGCAGGCAAACCTGCTCGGCGACGACTTCGATGCGGCTGCGTCGGCCATCGTCACCGCTCCAGAATCGGCGCTGCACCGCCCCGGCGACCCACACCCGGGTCCCTGGAGGCGGATCGGCATCGACGAGGGCATCATCCGGGTCCCACAGGCTCACCGGCACCACATCGACGCGCCGGTTGGGCTCGTCGGTGCGGACCGTGACCAGATAGCGGGCCAGGCGGGTCCCGCTCTCGAACTGACGGATCTCGGGCGGGGCGGCGAGTCGCCCGGCGAGGACGACCAGATTGAGGTCCATACGGCGTTCCTGTTCCGGATGCCGCACCGCAAGCCACGATACGGACCGGGTGTGACAGCATCCCGCAAACCGTCCGCCTACCCTTTGGCGACGGCCGGCATCCGCCGGCACCCAAGGGGGGCTCATGCGGCGATTCCTGACGATCCTCGGCGCCACGCTCATCGTGATCCTCCAAGCGACCGCAGCCCTCGCGGCCGACTCCGATGGCGATCACATCGATGACACCGTCGATCTGTGCCCCACGGTGGCCGATCCCTACCAGGGCGATCACGATGGAGACGGTCTCGGGGACCTGTGTGACCCCGACGCGACCGCCACGGCCACCGATGGCGCCGACCTCCTTGTCGGTGGCGACAACGTCGACGCAATCGACGCCCTGGGCGGAGACGATCACCTCTACGGGCTCGGCGGGGATGACACCCTCACCGGTGCTGAGGGAGACGACTTCGTCGATGGTGGCCCGGGCGACGACACCCTCACCGGAGGTCCAGGCTGCGACGTCTTTGCCCTCGACACGGCATCGAGCGACGCCGACACCCTCAGCGACTTCACCCCCGGCGAGGATCGATTCGCCATCGCTCCGCTCGACGCCGACCCGACCGACGACGTGCTGGCGTTCGACGTCGCACCGTCCGACCTCGGCATCGTGGTCACCTTCACCGTCGGCGACGCCGGAGCCCTCACGGTGGGTCTCCTGGGCGTCGACGCCCTCGCCGCCATCGACACTTCTCCCTGCTCGGTTCCCCCGCCCCCGATCCCTGATCCGTGCGATTTGTTCGTGACGTTCCTGATCGTCCCCGATGGCCAGGTCGGCCCCTACTCCGGCACTGGCGCCTCCGAGCACATCTCCGGGACCGCGGCGGGTGAGGACATCCTCGGAGAGGGCGGCGACGACTGCGTGTACGGCAACGGCGGCAGCGACGACCTGTACGGCGACGGTGCCGCCCCGATCCCCGTCGGTGGCAATGATGCGGTCTTCGGCGGAGACGATGTCGACGGTCTCTACGGCGACTCCTTCGACGGGGCCGTGACGGTCGGCGGCGCGGACCGCCTCTATGGCGGCGGAGGCGATGACGTCCTCTTCGGCGAGTCCTTTGCCGGTGCGACCACGGTCGGTGGAGTCGACGAGATCCACGGTGGAGCCGGTAACGACACCATCTATGGCGAAACGACGGCAAATGTGACGGTCGGGGGGAACGACCTCCTCTACGGCGACGCCGGCGACGACGACATCTTCGGCGACTCCGGCGCGGACGTGATCGTCGGCGGTGCCGATCACATCGAGGGCGGCACCGGCAACGACGAGGTCTTCGGCGATACGCAGGACGTCTCCATCACCGTCGCCGGTGCCGACACGGTTCACGGTGGGACGGGCAACGACCTCCTCTATGGGGATTCCCGCGGCGGCGTCGTGACCGTCGGTGGGCACGACATCCTCTTCGGCGATGGCGGAAACGACTCCGTGTTCGGCGACTCCGATTCCGGGACGATCGTCCTCGGTGGCAATGACGCGATCGATGGTGGGGCCGACGACGACAAGCTGTACGGCGATACCAAGTCGGGAACCATGACCCAGGGCGGCAACGACACCATCCTGGGTGGGTCCGGCAACGATTCGCTCTACGGCGACGCCAACTCGTGCGCCGGAACCGTCACCGCGGCTGGCTCCGATCACCTCGACGGAGGACCGGGGAACGACTTCATCTACGGTGACACCAAGTGCGCCAACCTGGTGGTTGGTGGCAACGACACCATCATCGGGGGCACCGGTGATGATCAACTCTGGGGCGAGCGGACCAACGGGGCTCCCGCCCTCGCTGGCTCGGACACCTTCGTATTCGATACGGACTCCGACTTCGGCGACGACATCATCTGGGACGCCGGAGTAGGCCATGTGGCCAACGGCGGGGCCGATGGCGCCACGGTGGTGGACGGCACCGACATCGGGGTGGACATCCTCCACGTTCTCGGGGTGGCCTCGATCGGGGACCTCGACTCGCTGTCGACGGTGACCGACGACGGCACCGACGTCACCGCAACGGTGTACACGACCACCGCCAAGACGGTCGAGACCGGGTCGGTCGTCGTCAAGGGGGTCGGCACGGGGTCGGTCGCCTCGTTCGCCGACCTCGACGCCCTGGCGATCCTCGAGGTCACCACCGCTCCGTAGCGGTCAGGCGCCGGCGGCGCAGTCGTAGAGGGTCCGCCCACCAGCGGCGAGTCCCTCCACCGGCGAACAGAGCCGCTCGACGACCTCCGTCCACCGCGGGGTGCGGCCCTGCTGCTGCTCCAGGAGGATGAACCGGAGCTCACCTGAGTCGATGTACCCGGCGAGCTCCTCGTCGGTCGGGGTCGGATCTCCCCCGCTGAATCCGCCCATGGCCATGACGGCTTCGCCGGATTCGAGGATGATCCGAGCGGCGACTCGGGTGCCCACCGTGGCCACCAGCCAGGTCTCGCCCTGGTGGTTGCCCACCAGGTACTCGATGAGCTCGGCCTCGACGGTGACCTGCTCGGGACCACCATCACCGCCCGGTCGCTGCTGGCCGGGCTCGCCGGCCGGCGCAGACCCGGAGGCGGCCCCGTGCGGAGGCGGGTAGCCGCCCCGCCCTGGCGGGAAGTCGTACCCGCCCGAGACCCCCGGCGGACCATTCGTCGGATCCTCCCCCGGAAGGCCCTGCGGCCGATCCATCGGGTACTCGCCCGGGATCCCCGCCGGTCGGCCAACCGGGTAGCCATCCGGCGCACCGCCCTGGGGGCCGACACCCGGTCCACCCGGCATGCCGACCACCTGGGGCCCCGCCTTGGGGTCGCCGCCCGAGTAGTCGCGGCCGATCGCGGTGAGGGCATAGGCACCGGGACCGCCGAGGCAGACGAAGGCGGCGAACACCGCGATCAGCATCGCCCAGGCCACGCGGTGGCCCGGCGCGAACCTCGTCCAGATCATGACGGCACCGGCGACGACGGCGGTAGCCACCAGCGCCACCCCCAGCCAGCCGAAGTACCCGGGGGTACGCCCGAGGAGGACCGCGCTCCACACCGCCGTGGCAGCCAGACCGGCCGGCAACAGCCACCATCCCGCGGTGGCATTCCTCCAGGAACGCCACCCCTCCGCCACCCCCACTCCCGCCAGCACCGCGATCGACGGAGCGATGGTCATGGAGTAGTAGGGATGGAAGACACCGCTCATCAGACTGAAGACCACGAAGTGGGTTGCGAATACGGTGCCCCAGAGCAGCCATCCCGCCCGCTCCAGACGTGCCGCGGGCCGTCGCATGGCGAACCCGATGACCGCCACGGCGACCAGGGGCATCAACCAGGACACCTGTCCCCCGACTTCGGCATTGAAGAGCCTTCCCCAACCACCGGAGCCCCCGAACGGGTCGTTGCCGGGGCCCTCACCGCCTCCAAGCCGACCGAGGCCATTGATGCCGAGGATGTAGTCGACGAACGAACCGGTGGTGGTCTGGCCGGCGTACGGAGCGGCATCCGACGTCACCGCCAGTACCACCCACCACCCGGCCGCGGCGACCGCGGTCGCCGCGGCGGCGATGCCATGGAGCACCCGTCGGAGGAAGGGGACCGGCGCCATCATGAGATAGCCGAGCACCATCGCCGGGATCACCAGCAGCGCTTGCGTCGTCTTGGTGAGGAACGCCAGGCCGACGAGGGCGCCAACCCCGGCGAGCCGCCACCCGCTCCCTCGCTCGATGGCCGAGAACGTGACGGCGACCGCCGACACCAAGAGCAGGGTGAGCAGGGCATCCGGGTTGTTGTACCGGAACATGACGACGACAACAGGCGTGAGGGCGAACCCCAGACCGGCGAGCAGCGCAGCCGAGTGTCCCTTCCACCGCTTCACCGTGTGATGGAGGACGGCCACGGCAGCGACCCCGGCCACCGCCTGAGGAAGCAGGACGCTCCAGTGGCTCAACCCGAACACCCGGATGGAGAGTCCGGTCACCCACAACGAGGCCGGTGGCTTGTCCACCGAGATGAACGATTCGCTGTCGAAGGAACCGAACAGCCAGGCAGTCCAGTTCTGGGATCCGCTGTAGGCGGCGGCGGCGTAGTACTCATTGCCGTAACCGCTGGCGTCGAGCGCCCATAGATAGGCCACAGCAGTGCCAAGCAGGAGCATCAGCAAACCTGGTCGCGCCCACGCCGGTTCGGTGTCGGGCCCTCGGAAGATCTTTCGCAACATGGTGCAGACCCTGGTCGGGATCGATGCGAGATCTGTGCATCGAACCTGAGAGGGGGATGAGAACCGTGCCGCTAGCGTGCCAGAGATGCCTGCAGTCTCGGTCACCGACCTCGGCCACGACCTCTACCTCATCGATGCGTATCTCCACGACGAGGCCGAGCGACTCGCCTGTTATCTCTTCGACACCCCGAACCGGGTGCTCATCGAATGCGGACCTTCTCGCTCGATCGGCCATCTCTACGAGGCGCTGGCCTCGATCGGTGTCGACGACGTCGCCGTGCTCGCCGTCACCCACATCCATCTCGACCATGCCGGGGGTGCCGGGCACTTCGCCAATCACTTCCCACGGTCCCGCATCGGTGTGCACCAGCAGGGTGCCCGCCACCTCACCTCACCCGAGCGCCTCTGGGCCTCGGCCGAGCGCATCTACACCCCCCAGGGAATGCTCGACCTGTGGGGCCCCATGGAGCCCATCCCCGAGGAGCGTCTCCTCGTCCTCGATGAGGGAGCGCGGATCCCGCTCGGAAACGGGCGTCACGTCGAAGTCATGTACACACCCGGTCATGCCCGCCACCACATCGTGTTCTTCGAGTCCGAGACGGGAGCCTGCATGATCGGCGACTCGGTCGGCCTGGCCTTTCCGCACGGCCACCTCGTCCACCCCAACACTCCCCCGCCCGACTTCGACCCACACCTCGTCGCCCACCAGATGCAGCGCATCGCTGCACGCCGTCCCGCCTTTCTCGGCTTCGCCCACTACGGTCCGGATCGCACCCCGATGGCGACCCTGGAAGCCGCCGAACGCCGGATGTGGTCCTGGGTGGAGTGGGTGGAGGCCGCCGCCGCAGAGGGCGACAGTGCCATCGAAGCGCGGATGCGAGAGTGGGTGCTCGCCGGCTACCGGGCCGAGGGCTACCCCGACGACGTCATCGCCCGGTACGACCGCAACACCTTCTGGCCGATGCAGGCGTCGGGCATCCGTCGCTGGTTGGCAGGGCGGTCGTGAGCGAGCACGGCGGCGATCAGCGCCCTGCGGTGGCGCGGTCCAGTTCGTCGAGGCCGGGGAATCCGGCGTCGCTCGCCTGGATCGCCTCGTAGAGCCGGCGGCCGGTCTTGAGGTCGCCGAGCCGGGCGGCGGCACGGGCTGCCACGAACCACACCCGGAGCTCGCTCTCGTGCGGCTTGTCGCCGATCCGCTTGGGATTGGTGATCTCCCAGGCTTCGCGCTCCCGACCGTTGTCGAGGAGGAACGCCCCGTAGACCACCCTCGCTTCGCGCTCCACCTCGCGCTCGCCGCCGATGCGCCGGAAGGCCTTCCACACCTCTTCGACGTCGCGGGGCCGATCGAGGGCCCGCAGCACATCCATCTCGACCGGCATGTGGGTGGTCTCGCCGGTGAGACGACGAAAGGTGCGCAATTCTCGCAGCGCCTGCTCCCAGCGGCCGAGACGATACGCCGACAACCCGAGCATTTCGCGAATCGTGGCCGTGCGCGGCGAGAGCTCCTTGGCCTCCTCGAGGTCGCGCAGCGCCTTGCCGAACCTGGCGGCGGCGAACTCCTTGGCAGCAGCCTGAAGCAACTCGAGGGTGGCAGGGATCCGGCCCTTGGCCGTGACCCGGCTCACCTCCTCCTGAATCCACTTGGGGAGGTCGCCATCGGCCGACCAGCGCTTTCGGACCGGCGCGGTCTCCGTGGCATTCCGGTCCCGACCGGGAGCATCTGCCCGAGTGCTTCGGATCAGCCGCGGTCCGGTCCCCGACGACCGGTCCGGGGTCGACCGGGATTGACGACCGCGCTCGCCATCGCGCTTGCGATCGCCGTCGCCCCTGCCTCGAGTTGTCACGCGGAACCTCCCCGGAGATCGTACCCAGAGGACCAACCGATGGATCCCGAGTTCGGAGTCCAGGGTGTCCACCTGTCTTGGCCTCTCACGCGAGTGGGGCGCCCCACCCCCGGGCCCACCACAAATATATAAAGGCGGCGGACAACACAACCCCGGGCCACCCCCCCCAAAACAAAAAACC
>CAYYIA010000088.1:0-7418 GCA_964471875.1 uncultured Acidimicrobiia bacterium | reverse complement strand
CACCGCTTCGGTGGCTTGCCAGATCTCTTCCGGGTCGTGCTCCACCCAGCCCGGGCGGGGGTAGATCTGGGCGTGCTCGCGCTGGTCGATGCCGACGATGCGGCCGGAGCGATCGACGACCACGAACCGGGTGCTGGTGGTGCCCTGGTCGATGGCGCCGACGTAGGTCACGGCTCGGAGTCTCCGGCGATGCCGAGGCGGGCCGTGGCATCACCGGCCGCCTGCATGGCCGCCTCGCCGCCTTGGGCCGCAAAACACTGCACCACCTCCACGGCGGCGCCAACCATGAGTGCCACATCGTCGTGCTGGCGCTTGGGGAACCGCTCGAGCACGAAGTCGGCGGGTTCCTGTCTGCCCGGCGGGCGGCCCACCCCCACCTTCATGCGCCACACCTCGCGGCTGCCGAGGGACCGCATCACCGACGCCACCCCGTTGTGACCGCCGGCTCCACGCCCGGCGTGGAAGCGGAGCTTGCCGAACGGCAGGTCGATGTCGTCATGGACGAGCACCACCGACGACAGCCGCACCTTGAAGTAGGAGACGAGCCCGCTCACCGGACCGCCGGACTCGTTCATGAAGGTCGTGGGCAGGGCGATCACTGTCGTCCGACGGTCGAGGTCCACTTCGGCGATCTCGGCGGCGATACGACGCGGGGCCCGCTTGAACGAGGCCCTGCCCGCCAG
The DNA here is from genome assembly GCA_964471875.1 of uncultured Acidimicrobiia bacterium. Classification (GTDB taxonomy): domain Bacteria; phylum Actinomycetota; class Acidimicrobiia; order Spongiisociales; family UBA11373; genus UBA11373. The sequence goes on along the minus strand of CAYYIA010000088.1, from coordinate 6,735 downwards.
GGCGCGGGCCACCACCTCTCCGACGTTGTGCCTGGTGCCGTGGTAGTCGGGTCCCGGGTTGCGCAGACCCACGACGAGCAGCGGCTCGTTCAGTCGGCTTCCTCGGCCTCGGCGGGTTCGGCACCCTCGACCGCGGTGGCGATGACACCTTCGACGGGGGCCTCGACCACGACGCGGGGGATGATCACCTGGACGAGATCCGTCTCCGGGTCGTCGAGGTAGCGCACGCCCTTGAGGGCCGGCAGGTCGGCCACGCGCCGCGTCTGGTTCACTTCCATCTCGCTGATGTCGACCGTGATGTGGCCGGGAATGTCGAGCGGCAGCGCCGAGATGTTCACCGAGACGCGAATGGTCTCGACGATGCCGGCGTCGCGCTTCACCCCCACGGGGACACCCACGTATTCGATGGCGACCTCGGCGTGGATCTCCTCGGTCAGCGAGATGCTGATGAAATCGAGGTGGGAGATCTCACCACGCACCGGGTGGCGCTGTACCTCGCGGGCCACCGTGAGGTACGGCTTCTTGGTCCCCGCCACCTCGAGGTTGATGAGGGCATTCGAGCCCGCCTCGGTGTGAAGGGCGGCGTACAGCTCACGACGGTCGACGGCCACGTTGATCGGCGCCAGCCCGCGGCCGTAGACGACGGCAGGCACCGATCCGGTGCGGCGCAGACGCCGCCCGACCCGGCTGCCGAACTCGGTGCGCGGCTCGGCGCGCAGTGTTACCTGATCCATGGAAGGAAACTCCTGAGACGGAGGTCAGATTATGGCCGGAAACAGGTGGTTTGAGCAAAAGTGGCCGAGGGGCGGGGGCAACGGGAGGCAACCACAGGATGGGCTCCCGCTCCGGGAGCCCATCCTGCTGGCCCAAATGGAGACTCGACTCGGAGTTCAGCTGCCGAGCGAGGTCACGGTGACCTCGGGCACGATGGTGTCGCCCTCGTCCTCGTTGTTGCCGATCAGGAACCACAGGGCAAAGGCGATCAGCCCGGCGGCGATCAACGACAGGATCACCGGCACAGCCGAAGAGCCGCCAGAACCGACTACTGACCGTTCCGCCATGTCCGACCTCCTTGGGTAGTGGTGACGGTCTCTACCGGAGTGATCGGCGCCACCCGAGCCCTGTTACACGTACGGCCCGGAGACTCCGGAGTCATGTCGAAACAATCCCGATCCGTCGTGAGCCGAGACCGCTCGATGCGGAAACCCGCCACGGCCTTCCGGCCGCTCCGGGGCGAGCCCGGGCGGCCGGAAGGCGGCGGTGGGGATGTGCGGGGAGACAGCTACCGCTCGATCGGCACCAGCGCACCGAGGAGAACCGCACCTGCCCCGGTGGCGGTGTACAGCACACCGACTTGGCGGTTGGTCCCCAGCACATCCCGCAGCACGTCAGGTTCGAGCAGCAGGACGGCCCCTACGACCACCACGAGGGTTCCGAACCCGACGAGCGCCGAGCGCGCCGATGATGGGCTCGGACTGGCGCTGACGATGAAAAGACCCACCAGGATCTCGATCACCGCAAGCAACGAGTTGTGTCGGAACCCCCACACCGTGGCTTCAGCACCCGTCCAGGCCTGCAGCCCCGTTTGGGCCAGCGCCACTGCTCCGAGCACGACAAAGAAGCCGCCGAAGACGAGAGCCAACACCTGGAGCACGTTCGAGGGTGGCGGGATGGGACGCTCCGGGATCGGTCGTTCGGCGGTCGCATGCAACCCTTCCGAACGCTCGAACGGATCGAGTGCCACCGGACTGGGCTCGGTAGGACGAGGGACCGGGAAGACGTGGAACATGGGATCTCCTTCCGTCTGCCCGGGTCATCGGGTACGGCGTGCGTTTCGTTACACGAACCGTCATGTGACACCTCGTCGTGATGCCATCGGCGACCGCAGGCCGGGATGCAGGGTGCTTGCCACCGCACGGCCATAGACTCAACCCTCGTGTCATCCCTTCGACCGCTGCTCATAGGCGCCGGCGTCGCCGTGCTACTTGTCGCCTCGAGCGTGGCCGCCTTCACGCTCTTCGGTGGTGAGGAGGACACGACCGCGACCACCGTGGCCGCCGGATCAACCACCACGAGCGCCGAGACCACCACCACGACCGAGGCGACGACCACCACCGAGGGCACCACGACGACCACCACCACGACCACCACGATCCCCCTCCATGCCTGGGTGGATCGCAGCACCGTGGGAGAGCCGTGGGGCGATGCGGTGCAGGGCCTCCTCACCTTCCGGGGGAATCCGTCGAACAGCTTCTACGGGACCGGGCCGATCCCCGACAGCCCGGTGATCGCCTGGAAGTTCCCCGCGTCACCGCTGTGCGGGACCTCCACCGATCTCGGGGTCACCTCCACCTGGTGCGGTAACGGGTGGACCGGCCAGCCGGTGGTGTGGGAACGGCCCGATGGCGTCACCGAGATCATGGGCGGCGCCTACGACCACAACTTCCACTTCATCGATGCCGCCACCGGTCAGCGCACCCGCGACGACCTGGTCACCGGTGACATCGTCAAGGGCAGCCCTTCGCTCGACCCGGACGCCTTCCCCCTGGTCTACTTCGGTAGTCGCGACAACTTGCTGCGCGTGGTTGCCCTGGATCGCGACCAACCGGAAGTGATTTGGTCGTACCAGACCCCACAGCCGTTGTGCACCGCCGGCAACCGCGCCGGCAACGGGACCACGTGCTTTGGCATGTGGAACGACGACTGGGACCCCGCTCCCCGCGTCATCAACGACATCCTGTTCGCCTCGGGTGAGAACTCGATCTTCCACGCCTGGAAGCTGAACCGCAGCTACGACGCCAACGGTCTGGTTCAGGTGGACCCCGAACTGCTGCTGTCCTTCCCCGCCTGGAACGACGAGATCATGGCGAGCATTCAGAGTGGGTGCACCATCGGGGTGCGCTGCGCGTCCACCAGCATCGAGAGCACGCCGGCGTTCTTCGAGGGTCGGGTGTACTTTGGCAACTCCGCGGGATGGGTGGTCGGGCTCGACATCACCGACATCGAGAACGGAGTGGTCACCCAGGTGTTCGACTACTGGGTCGGCGACGATGTCGACGGCTCGATCCTGATCGACGACGAAGGCATGCTCTACGTTCCGGTCGAATGGAAGCGGTTCCTCCAGCGCGGTCGTGACGTCGGTCAGTTGGTGAAGCTCGACCCCTACACCGAGGGCGATCCCCGAATCTGGGCGATGTCATCGCTCACCACTCCCCCGGCGCGTGGCGGCATGTTCTCCACCCCCGCGCTCGGTGACGGCGTGATCTACGCGGTCACCAACAAGGGCTATCTCGTCGGCCTCGACCAGGAGACCGGCGAGGAGATCTGGATCTACACCCTCACCCAATCGTCGTGGTCGTCGCCGGTGGTGGTCGATGGCCGCCTCCTCGCCGTCGACTTCCAGGGCACGATGCACGCCTTCGACCTGACCGATCCCCGCTCGCCCCAGCTGCTGTGGAAGTTCAAGGTTGGTGGCAGCACCGTCGAGGCCACCCCAGCGGTCTGGAACGGGCGCATCTACCTGTGGAATCGCGACGGGTACCTGTACGCCATCAGCGAATAGGCCCTCTCCCTGGACCTATCCAGAGGTGCGGTGATCGGGACGCGGTACCGCCGTCGGCCGGATCGGGGGTGCCAGAAGCGCAAAGCCGACAGGAGCGACGATCGCCGAGACGGCGACGAGCATGATCGCTCCCGCTCGCAGCCCCGTGCTCAGGAGTCCCAAGCCGAGCCCGAGATCGGCAAGGGCGATGATCACCGACAACTGACCCGCAAGCAGGATGCCCGACGCCAACGCCTCGCGCAGGGTGAAGCGGCGCAGCACCAGCAGCAACGACGGGACCATCTTGGCTGCAAAGGCGACACCGATGAGCGCCATCGCCTCGCTCAACACCCGTCGATCGGCGAGTTCGTCGAGGGGGAACCCGATGCCCACATTGATGAAGAACACGGGGATGAAGAATCCGAACGAGAATCCTTTGAGCTGTTCCTCGAGCGCCCCTCGCTCGCGAAACACGTAGGCAAAGATGGCGCCAGCCAGGAACGCACCAAGGATCGCCTCGATCTCCAACAAGGCCGACAGGCCGACGAACACAAAGAGCAGCGCCAAGGTCGCCCGGGTTCCCATCTCTTGAGGGTCGTCGGATCGGAAGAGACGCTCGAACCGTTCCGGGCGCCACCAGGCGGCGCGTCGGAGCACGACGAGCACCACGAGCATCGCCGCCAACAACGCCGGGATCTTGAGCAGGTCTACCCCGACCCCACCCTCGACGATCACGCTGAGCACCACGATGCCGACGAGGCTCCCCACTTCGGCGAGCACCGCAGTGATGAGGATCGTCTGACCGAGGCGGGTCGAGGCGCGCCGGGAGTCACGCAAAGCCGGTACCACCAAGCCGAGCGCTGCCGCCGACACCAGCAGGGCGAGGAAGAGGCGCTGGCGCTGGCCGTCGAGATCGAGCATCCCAGCACCAAGGTACGCCACCCCGAGAAACCCGCCGAACAGGGCCAAGCCCCAGAGGGTGGCCGCCTTCCCCTGGCGCTCGATCCGCCCGAAGTCGATCTCGAAACCGGCGAGGAACATGAGGAGAAACAACCCGAACTCGGCGATGAAATCGAGCAGCGGTTCGCCCACCTCGATCAACCCGAACACCGGACCTACCAGGACGCCGAACAGGATCTCGAACACCACGGCGGGCACCCGCAGCTTGCCGGCGATGAGCGGTAGAAGGAAGGCGGCCGCGGCGATGGCGATGAGCGAACCCGGCGTGGCGATGCCGTGGCCCTCTGCCCCGGAGAGCGGAGGGGCCTCCTGGAGGGCGAGCACGACGATCACGAGTACGGCACCACCAATACCGACACCTCCACCCGTGCCAGCAGGTGAGGCACGATGCCGCGGGCCAGCAGGTTGGGACTTCGGTGCGGCATTCCCACGACGAGCAGATGGCCGGTGTTGGCGACAGCGGTGATCAGGCGAACCGGGTTGCCGCGCTGCACCTCGCGGCGCACCGAGGCGTCGAGCACCGCGGCCTCCTCGGCCATCCGCCCCAGAGCCCGCATGGCGTGTTCTCGCTCGTCGCCGCCCACGACGAAGGCAGGCGGCACGACGGCGACCCCGGTGAGCGTCGCCCTCCCGTCGGCAGCCAGGTCGATGGCGGCGCGCGCCGCGGCCAGCCCACTCGGGGTGTCACGGGCCGGAGCGACGATTTCGCGATACGGGTGGGTGCCGCGGGCGAACATCACCGGACGCTTCCAGCCCTGCGCCTTGCGCACCAGGCGGGCAGCGCGGGCCGAACCGAGTGCCGCCGGGGCTGGTGTGGCCAAGACGACGACGCCGACGTTTTCGGAGGCGATCATGGCGCCGACGTGGCGACGCGGATCGTCCGCCACGGGCCGCAACTGCGTGTCCAGGCCACGGGCGAGCGACCGGATCTCCTCGACCTCCTCGGCAGAAACCCCGCCCGAAGTGTCACCACGGTCCTGATAAAGGACGATGAGCGACTCCGCCGGGCTGTTGCGCGTGAGATCCACGGCCTCGGCAACCACAGGGCGGAAGTCGTCGCCGGGAACGAGGACCGCCAACACCCCTTTGCCGAAGTCGAGCGGAAAGCGAGCTGCCCCAGAGGTGAAGGTGGCGACGATCCGGGAGAAGTCGGTCGACGATCCGACAACCGTGACCAGGTCTCCGCCTCGAAGCTCGGTGGCTCCATGGGGAACGATGAACTCCGAGCCTCGCAAGATCGCGGCGACGAGGTACGACTCGGAGTGGAGGTCGCGCAACAGCATCCCGTGGAGGGGGCTGTCATCGCCCAGCCGAAACTCGATTGCCTCAGCCTTGCCCTCGGCGAAGGTCGTGGAGGAGATCCGACGCGGTTCGAGGACCGTCTCCAACCCCCGTGCGGTGAGTGTGTCTGGCGAGAAGGCCGGTACGCCGAGGATGCGGTATTCCTCCTGAAGGGCGGCATCGGCCGGGACCGCGGCGACTCGCCGCACACCGGCGGCCAGGGCGATGCGACATACCTCCAGATTGGTGGCATCGTCACCGGTGGCCGCCACCACACCTTCGGCATCGGCCAGCCCGGCACGGTCCAAGACCACCCTGCTGGAACCATCGCCGTGAATCGTTTCAATCTCCCTCACTGCGGCAGCTCGTGCCAGCAGGTCGGCGTCTTGATCGATCACGACGACTTGCCATCGCGCACTCAGACGGCGCAGCAGATCCCGGGTTGCACCGCGGGCGCCGACGATGATCGCTCTCATGCGGCATCTCCTCGTCCGGGATGGTCATGGTCCGTCGATCGCGGCCTGGGGCGGATGCGAACACGCTGAAGATAGCGGGCGGACCCGGGGCGCCCCTGGACCAATGCCGCCACCGCGGGGTGTTCAGTCGAGGGGAATGGGGAGCGGGCGAGCCTCTTCCGGATACACGATCTGGCTGAAGGTCTCGCCCTGAGAGATCAACATGCTTCGGAAGGTATCGACGTCGAGACCGAGCAGCGGCGGATAGGGCGACACCGGTGCCGCCGGAACCTCACCGAGCGACTCCTCGATGAGTGCCCGCACCTGCGATGTCGCAGCGGGCGAGTGATAGAGCGCCTGCAGTGAGGTCGTCCCCATGTCATCCACGTGACTGTCGCCGCGGTCCTCGTGGAAGTGGGGGTTGCATGTCTCCACCTGGAACACCTTGACCCCATCTCGCATCAGGTCGGGATGCTCGACGGGTCCGGTGGCATCAGG
>CAYYIA010000087.1:0-7427 GCA_964471875.1 uncultured Acidimicrobiia bacterium | reverse complement strand
TCTCGTCCCACCGTACGGGAAGCCCGGCTTCCGGAAGGAGTTCGAGTCGGATCCAGTCGAGGGCGCTGAAGGTCCCCGTTCGCTCCAGGCCGAGGTACTTGTGGAAGGCCACAACCGCCGACGTCGTCGTGGGACCGTAGATGCCGTCGATCTCGAAGTGGTAGAAGCCGCCGGTCGCAAGCGCTTCCTGGAGGTGGGCTACGTCGTCACCCGTGTCACCCGGCTCGAGTCGGATGAGCGTCGAGAAGCCGTTCACTCCGATCAACGGGGTGCGCCCCTCGACCGCGCCTGCCGGGGCGGCGAGGCACCACGCCATCGTCACCACGGCTGCCATTGCCACGACTCGTCGCATCGTCACTCCAGGGGGCGAAGGCGCAATCTTATGGTCATCCACGCAGGGATTTCGCGATCTTTTCGGCATCCGCCGTGCCACCCTGAAGGCTGCCGGTCAGGAGGCAAGTGTTCCGGCAAACACCTGCCAGGCGAGGAGCGACTTGGCGACCAGGCTGAGGAACATGTAGCCGCGCTCACCGAAGCCGTAGTCGGCCCACTTGCCGATGCGCCGGTACTGGAGCCACATGTTGACGGCAAAGGCATTGAAGAAGACGAAGAGCGACCCATAGATGCCGTAGACGAAACCGGGCGGTTCGGCGGCGGAGCCCGGGGACACGAGATAGATGCCGATGACGATCCACGGGACGGCGCCGATGATCGAACCGAGCCAGAACGGCAACAGGCTCCCGCCGGGGCGTTCGTATCGCTCCTGCACCAGGCCGAAGAGGATCATGGCGGCGTTGGCGGCGAAGATGGCGCCAAGGGCGGCGACATCGGAGATCCCCGTCAGCATGGCGATGAGCACGATCATCACCGAGGCACTGAGCGAGTACTCGATCCAGCGGGCGTAGTTGCGTCCCGCGACGAGACCCGCCTGATAGCGGGGAAAGTACCAGGGCGAGGCGATCACCCAGTGAGCGATCGCCGAGAGGAACAGGAAGACCGCCACTCCGACCGCGAACGAGATCTCGAAGAGGACCCGGGTCTCACCGAGGCCGCTTCCGGGCGGTCCCTCCATGAAGCTGCCGGTCACGGGGAGGCTGAAGCCGTTGCCGAGAGCGAGCACGGCGGCTCCCTGGAGGGCGTGGAGCAGTCCGAGCAAGACGTTGGTGCGGCGCAGCCCGCGGGGATCGATCGTGTGGGTCGTCATGGTGCGGAATGTAGAGCGAGGGTGCGTCGACTCAAATCGGCGGCGGCCCGCTACCGCAGCCGAAGGGCCAATGCCTCGAGATCGGCGAGGGGGAAGGGGTCCGCCGATAGGGCCTGGATCGAGACATGATCCGCTCCGGCCTCGAGGTGGGCACGGATGCGGCCGGCCACGGTGTCGGCATCTCCCCAGGCGACGACGGCGTCGACGAGGGCGTCGCTGCCCCCCTGGTCGAGGTCGGCCTCGGCCCAGCCCAGTCGCACCAGATTGCGGCGGTAGTTGTCGAGACGCAGGTAGGGCTGCATGTGACTCCGGGCGAGCTCCCGGGCGCGCACCGGATCGGGTTCGACCACCACCGCTTGTTCGGGGGCCAGCCACGGTCCCGCTCCGAGCACCCCGCGAGCGAAGCGGGTGTGTTCGATCGGGCAGAAGTAGGGGTGGGCACCGGCCGTTCGGGTGCCGGCCAGCCGCAGCATCTTTGGGCCGAGCGCGGCCAGGATCACGGGTACCTCGGGGGTGGCGGCAGGGCCGACGAACGCCGCTGACTCGATCCCGTCGAGATAACTCTCCATGCGGGCCAAGGGGTGCTCATAGCTGCTTCCCCTGCGCGACACGGATGGTGCGTGGCTGACGCCGAGACCGAGGACGAATCGCCCCGGCCAGGCCTCGCCGAGCGCCGTTGCCCCCGACGCGGCCGCATTGGCGTCGCGAGCCCAGATGTTGGCGATGCCGGTGACTGCGGCGAGCCGCTCCGTCGACGACAGGATGAGCGCTGCCGTCACGAAGGCTTCCCGGCCCCGACTCTCCGGGTACCAGATCGCTCGATAGCCCATCTGCTCGATGGCAGCGGCGGCGCGACGAACCTCGGTGGCGGGCTGGTCGACCATCGACCAGGACCAGACGCCCACAGAACCGAGATCGGGCAGGGGGGCGTCGAGGCGCATCAGGGGGCCAGCTCCTCGAGCGCGATCGCCTCCGAGAGCACGAAGCGCCGCAGCTCGTCGAGGTGAATGCTCTCGTTGGGTCCGTGCGCTCGGCATTCCGGATCGGCGGCGCCGGTCAGCACGATGGCGGCATCCGGGTACGCAGCGGAGAACGCCGCCACGAACGGAATCGAGCCGCCGACGCCGATGTCCACCGGCGGTCGACCCCACGCCTCCTCGAACCCCCGGCGAAAGGCCTCCACGCGCGGATCGTCGCCGCCGAGCCGGAAGGGCTCGCCCGACTCGTACGGCGTCACGGTGACCGTGGCGCCCCAGGCCGGCTGACTCTCGAGGTGGGCGACGAGCGACTGCATCGCGCGTGCAGGCGAGTCGCCCGGTGCCAGGCGCACACTCACCTTGGCTCGGGCCCGGGGAATGAGCTGGTTGATGGCCTCGGCCACCGGCGGGGCATCGATGGCGAGCACCGCGGCCGCAGGACGCGTCCACAACCGTGAGGTGAGGCTTCCCGTCCCGATGAGCTCCACGCCCGGAAGCAATCCAGCCTGGGAACGGAGCTCGGCCTCGGTGAGATCGAGAGGTTCGGTCTCCTCGGACACCAGACCGGGTATCGCCACATTCCCTTGGGCGTCGTGGAGCGAGGCCAGCACGCGGGTCAGGATCGTGAGGGCATCGGGGATCGCCCCGCCGAACTGCCCGGAGTGCACGCCGGAGTGGAGCACCCTCACCTCGACGAACGCAGAGATGAGGCCCCGCAGGGAGATGGTGAGTGCCGGCGTGCCGACCCGCCAGTTCCCCGAGTCCGCGATGACGATCACGTCTGAGGCGAGCAGGGCGCCATGGGTGGTGATGAACTCGGCGAGGTGCGAGGAACCCACCTCCTCTTCACCCTCCACGAAGACTTTGAGGTTCACCGGGGGGTTCGGACCGAGGAGCCGGGCCACAGCGGCATGGGTGACGATGCCGCACTTGTCGTCGGAAGAGCCGCGCCCCAGGAGTCGGCCGTCGCGCTCGATGGGTTCGAACGGCGATGACGCCCACTCCGAGTCCGGGCCGGGCGGCTGGACGTCGTGATGGGCGTACAGCAGCACCGTGGGGGCTCCGGGAGGACCGGCGACCTCGCCGTAGACGGCGGGGTGGGCTCCGGGGAGTTCGAGGATCTCGACCCGGGAGTATCCCGACCGGGTGAGGAGATCGGCGGTGGCCTCGGCCGAGCGGCGCACCTGGGAGGCGTCATAGCCGGCGGCGCTCACCGACGGGATCCGCACCAGGGCCTCGAGCTCCGACCGTATCCAGGGAAAGAGGTCGTCTACGGCGGCGGCGAGTTCGGGGTGCACGTCAGGGAGGCTAGCGACGGCGGTTCATGCGCAGGTCCGCGTCACTTGTGGTGACGGCTCCGCCGACCACGACACCGGCGCTCGTTCGTGGTCGGTCACGCCGGCCAGCGGCCGAGCACGAGCGCCACGAAGCCCTCGAGCCGCGACTGGAGGGCGCCGGCTCCAAAGATCGAGGAGGTCCCCCCGATGAAGGAGACGACGATGTCGCTGTCCGGCACCTGCGCCTCGACGATGACGCTGAGGACCTCCCCCGTGGACGACGAGGGCAGGTGAAGGGCGCGGGAGCGCTCACCGAGCACCACCGAGGTCGCCACCTCGACCCAGCCGGGTTGCACGAACGAGAACCATGCGTCCGGGCTGCTTCCCGACTCGCCCAGGTCGAAGAGCGAGAGGCTCGGTCCCCCGAACACCCCGTCGGGGGTGCTGACCGGGAAGCCGCATGATCGGCCGGTGGCACCGGGCTCGGCGAAGTAGAACGACGGGGCCGGAAGCGGGTTCACCGCCATCAGGTCGGCTGGGAAGAACAACGAACAGGCTTCTGGCAGCGTCGACGCAGCGCACCAGTCCTCGAGGGTCTGCACGGAGGCAACGACCGTCACCGGCAGGTCGGCCCGTGCGGGGAGTGCGCCAATGGCGACGGCCACAAGCCCGGGGGCCCCGGGGAGGGTCGTCCTGAGGCCGGGGCTGCCGTCGGGGCACGTGCACCCGCCGGAGCGAAGGCAGAAATCCCCGCGAACGGAATCGAGCGAGGTCACGGTCGGCGCTCCCTCGAAGCCGAGGACGGTCACGCTGCCGCCTCCGGCGATGGTGAGCACGTCTGCAGTGGGGCGCAGCAGCACGGCTGCGGACCCGTAACCTCCCGGGTGATATGGCCCGAGGGTCGCGGGAGCGCCCGGCGCCACCGGCTGTTCGGTGACCATGCGGTGTCCTGTCACCCCGGTGCCGCGCGTGTCCCAGTCGTCCCCAGCCGTCGGTTGGCGTACCCGGCTGCTGGCGATGAGGGCGGCGAAGGTTGTGCCGCGATCTCCCACCGCAACGTCGTAGGCGGCCTGGTTGCCGTCACGCCATAGGGCGGTGTGCATCGCATCGAGCCGGATCCAGGGATCGATGCCGTCCTGCTCCATCAACTCGAAGAACCCCAGTGCGTCGTAGGAGCGCCGGAACAGCCCGGTTTCGGGAGTGGCGAGCCACGACGCCCAGCGACCGGCAGTGGTGCCATCGGTGCCGCCGATGAACGTGCCCACCCACTCCGCGGTCCCTTCCACCACCCACATCGGGGTGGCGCGGTAACCGGGAAGTGCGAACTGGAAGCAGTGGAAGAGCTCGTGCGCCAGCGTGTTCTCGACGGTGGCCAGCGCTCCCGCCAACCGGCCGAATGGCGGCAGGATGAGGCGGCAGGCACCCGATGGTTCCCCTACGAAGGTCACCCGGCTGCCATCGGCGGTCGTGGGAACGGCAGCGGCCAACGCCATGAGGTTCGGATCGAAGGCGAAGAACACCGGGAGACCGAGGGTCCGCCCCAGCCGGCGCGAGATCTGGGAGATCGTGTCGTCGATCAGCGCGCGGGTCTCCGGACCGACCGTGCACGGACCGGCGGGGGCCGCACCGCAACGCGGGAGACGGATGCGATGTGCTGCGGGGACGATCGCGGCGGTCGGCCCACCGGTGAGGGCGGCGCCCTCCTCGAAGAGCTCGACGGTGACCCCGGTGGACGGATCCCACCGAGCGGCGACGGTACCGGTCATCGTCACCGCGGTGACCGTCTCCTGCTGGGCGGGGGTGAGCTCCTCCCAATGCAGGCGGATGATCCCGAGGGCGGAGGTCGCCTCGGCGCCGGTGGGCATCGTTCCCGTGGCACCGCCCAGGTCGATGCCATACGCCGACTGGAACAGATCGATGGCGAGGGCTATGTCGGTCTCACCCTCCGCACCCAGGCGCTCCGCCAGGGCGCCCGCCACCGGGTCCGGATCGGCGCCGGCGTCGAGCACAACGGGGGTGGTCGCGGTCGTGTCCTCGGCGGCGGGGTCGGCGGAGCAGCTCGCGATGAGGATCAGCGTCAGGGCGGTGATAGAGATGTGGCGTCGCACGGCGGCGGGCAGCATAGTGAGGGGGAACCGTCCGCCTCCTGGCGTAGTGTGGCGGCTTCGCGGGGGCACACGAAGAGGAGGACCCGATGAGCCGGGAGCGCGCTGACGTCGTCATCGTCGGGGGCGGAATCATGGGCCTTTCGATCGCCCACCAGATCGCACGGCGCGATCCGCGGCGCATCGTGCTGTTGGAGAAGGCTCTCAATGTTGGTGAGGGGAGCACGGGCGCCTCGTGCGCCATCCTTCGTCAGCGGTATACCCACCCCGAGGCGATCACGATGGCGCGCGACGGCTTGCGCGCCCATCGCAACTGGGCGGCGTATACCGGTATCGCCGAGCCGCGTGCCCGCTTCCACCACACCGGCGTGCTCTGGATGATGGGGGAGACCGGGGCCGCCATCGAGGCGAGCCGGGCGACCATGGCGGGTCTCGGCATCGCGGTCGAGGTACTCGATGCTGCCGAGGTTCGGCGGCGGTTCCCGGCGTTGAACACCTGCAATCGGCCGTTCGATCTCACCGGGGCGACAGAGCACGAGTGCGCCGATCATCCGTCGTTCCTGTTCGAGACCGAGAGCGGCTTCTTCGACCCGGTTTCCGCCGCCCAGGATCTCCTCGAAGCGGTGCGCGCCGAAGGCGTCGATGTCCGATTGCGCACCAAGGTCACCGGGATCCGCACCTCCGGGGACCAGATCGCCGGTGTCGACCTCGCTGATGGGACCGCCATCGACACTCCGGTCGTGGTCAACACCGCCGGGCCGTGGGCACCGCAGGTGGCGCGGATGGCCGGCTTCGACTACAAGACCCACGGGTGGACGATTCGCCCGATTCGCGCCCAGGTCATCTACCGGGAGTGGCCACGCGACGTGGTGCCCGGTCCGCTCCCGGTCGTGGCGGACTCGTCGGGAGGTATCTACTTCCGCCCCGAGGCGGGTGGCCAGCAGATCCTCGTGGGCTCGATTCGGGAGGAGGACGAACAAGAGGTGGTGGCCGACCCCGACGTGTTCAACGGCAACATCGATGCCGCCTTCCGCGACGTGAAGATCCACGCTCTCCACCACCGGATCCCCTCACTGCCGTACCGCGGGCAGATCACCGGCGTTGCCGGGATGTACGACATGAACATCGAAGATGTCCACGCGGTCATCGGACCGACACCGCTCGAAGGATTCATCGTCGCCAACGGGTTCAGCGGCCATGGGTTCAAGGAGTCCCCGGCCGTGGGCTCGATGGTGGCCCGTCACCTCACCGGTGCCGCCCCCGACGAATGGGACACCGAGGCGCCGATGGAGTTCTTCTCGATCGAGCGTTCCCCGATCGTGCTGCACGAGAAGGCAGTGCTGGCGTAGAAGTAGTCGCCAGTCGCCAGTCACCAGTCACCACGAGTAGGCAGGTGGCACGCAGCAGGCTCGAGCTCGGCATCGAGTCACGGGTAACGGGCAACGGGTAACGGGCAACGGGCAACGGGCAACGGTCAACGAGGCCTGGGGCTAGCTCGCTGCGATCCCTATCAACCTGAGGAACGCCTCCTGGTTCGGTTCGCGGCCCAGGAAGTCGCGCAGCAGGTCCATCGGGTCCCGGGAGCCGCCGGGGGCGAGCACCTTGGTGCGGTAGTCGGATCCGATGGCGGGGCTGAGCACGCCCTCTGACTGGAAGCGGCTGAACATGTCGTCGCCGTAGACCTTGGCCCACAGGTACCCGTAGTACCCGGCGTCGTAGCCGAACAGATGGCCGAACGATGCCGGGTAGAACGTGCCTTCGTGGAACGGGAAGCCGGCGATCTCGGTGGTCGCCTTGGTGATGGCATCGAGGTCCTTCTCCGCACCAGGTCCGTGGAAGGCCATGTCGAGCGCCCCGAACGACA
>CAYYIA010000086.1:0-7598 GCA_964471875.1 uncultured Acidimicrobiia bacterium | reverse complement strand
GTCATCGCGTGCGCCTTGGGTACGAGGTCACGATCGAGCGCAGCGAGACCGAGGCGACTTTTCTAGACGTTCTCTCCCATGAAGATCTCCGAGACCGAGTCGTCGCGGAAGATGGCGCTCAGGGTGTCGGCGAGCAAGGGGGCGATGGACAGCACCTTGAGGTTGGGCAGCGATGCCGCCTCGGCGGAGACCGGGAGGGTGTTGGTCACCACCACTTCGGACAGGGCCGAACTGCGGATGCGATCGACGGCCGGCGGCGAGAGCACCGGGTGAGTGGCGAGCGCCCGCACCGAAAGCGCCCCGCGCTCCATGAGCAGGTCGGCGGCCGAGACCATGGTGCCGGCGGTGTCGATCATGTCGTCGACGATCACACAGTGACGGTCCTCGACCTCGCCGACGATCTGCAGCGCCGAGACCTTGTTGGCGACATCCACCCGGCGCCGCTTGTGCACGAAGGCCACCTCGGCATCGAGGTGACGGGCGAAACGCGATGCCAGCTTCACCCGACCCGAGTCCGGCGACACCACGGTGAGGGGGCCATCCACCTGACCCAGGTAGGCGATGAAGATCGGCAGCGCGGTGAGCGAGTCGAACGGCTTGGTGCTGAAACCCTGGATCTGCGTGGAGTGGAGATCGACCGACACCATGCGGTCGGCGCCGGCGGTGTCGAACAGGTCCGCCATGAGGCGCGCGGTGATCGGCTCGCGAGGCATGCCCTTCTTGTCCTGACGGGCATATCCATAGAACGGGATAACCGCAGTGATCCGCTTGGCCGACGCCCGCTGCAGGGCGTCGATCATGATCAGCTGCTCCATGATGTGGAGGTTGATCGGGTTGCTGTGGCTCTGGAGCACGAAGCAGTCGGCACCGCGCACACTCTCGGTGAAGCGGATCGAGATCTCGCCGTTGGCGAACGTCTTGCGCTCGACGCCACCGAGTTGGACCCCGAGGAGCGCGGAGACCTCCTGGGCGAGCGCTGGGTTGGCGGAACCAGAGAAGAGCATGAAGCGCTTCTGGTTCCTGGACTCCATCTACTCGCCTTCCGACTCGTCCGACCGTCCCCGGCGGGCAGCGTAGCCCGGGAGCTCCTTCTGCTGCGAACGCTCCACCGCGAGTGATCCCGGCGACACGTCGCGGGTGATCACCGACCCCGCCCCGGTGACCGCGTCGTCGCCCACTTCGACAGGTGCCACCAGCATCGTGTCCGACCCGATGAAGACCCGGTCGCCGATGACGGTGCGGTGCTTGCGCCTGCCGTCGTAGTTGCAGGTGATGGTGCCCGCCCCCAGGTTGGAGCCTTCGCCGATGGTGGCGTCGCCGACATAGGAGAGGTGGGGCACCTTGGAGCCCTCCCCCACCTCGGAGGCCTTGATCTCGACGAACGACCCCGCCTTGGAGCCACGACGCAAGATGGTGCCGGGACGGATGCTGGCGAAGGGGCCGACATCGACCTGCTCACCGATCTCGGCGCCGCGCACCATCGAGTAGCCGACGCGAGAGCCCGTACCGATGGTGGAGTCGATCACAAAGGTCTGCGGTCCAACGACCGCTCCCGCGGCGACGGTGGTGGTGCCCTCGAGGTGCACCCCGGGCAGGAGGCGAACCCCGGGGTTCAGGATGACGGTGGCATCGAGATAGGTCGTGGCGGGATCCTGCATCCACACGCCGGCCACCATCCACTGCCGGTTGATCCGATCCCGCATCAGCACCTCGGCCTCGGCCAACTGGTCGTGCGAGTTGATCCCCAGGGTCTCGCGGTGGTCGGCAACCGCAAAGCCGGTCGCGGGGGCGAGGAGACCGATCACATCGGTGAGGTACTCCTCCTTCTTCGCGTTGGCGCGGCCCACCTTGGGAAGGGCCCCGGCGAGGGCCGCACCCTCGAACACGTAGGTGGACATGGCCACCTCGTCGATCGCCCGGGTGGCGGCGTCGGCATCCTTCTCCTCCACGATGGCGGTCACCGCGCCGTCGGCGGACCGCCGGATGCGGCCGTATCCGGTGGGATCGGGCACCCGGGTGGTGAGCACCGTGGCCGGGCTGCGATGGGCGGCGACCAACGCCGCGATGGTGGCTGCGGTGAAGAGTGGGGTGTCGCCGGCGATCACCACCACCGTGTCCTTGGAGACATCACCGATGGCCTCGAGGGCGATGCGGGTGGCGTGCCCGGTGCCACCGCGCTCGGATTGCACCACCGTCCGCACCCCGGGAGGAAGGGCCGCAGCCACGGCATCGGAGTCCGGTGGGATGACCACGGTGACATCGGCGATCCCCGCCTCCTGTACCGCCGCCACCACCCACCCGACGATGGTGCGACCGGAGACGGTGTGCAGCACCTTGGGCAGGTCGCACTTCATGCGCGTGCCCTTGCCGGCGGCGAGCACGATCGCCCGGACCGTCATGTGGTTCTCCTCACGGGATGGCTGGGGGGATAGGACTCGAACCCATTCTTAGGGGACCAAAACCCCGCGTGCTGCCAATTACACCACCCCCCAAGGGGTGGCCCGAGTGTATCGGGAGCTTGACAAGTGAAGGATGGCGCTCGGCGGCCCCGGGCAATTGGCAATTGGCGATTGGCTCAGAATCGGCCCACAGGCCGGACTGCCACTGAGAAGGCACTCGCCGCGTTCCAGCCAATTGCCAATCGCCAATTGCCAATCGCCGGCGGCCCCGCAGGGGGCGACTACTCCACCACTCTGACCCCAGTCTCCACCGGCACCCCTGCCCACGCCGCTCTTGCGCCCTGGACCGGACCCAACGCGCCAACGGCTTCTTCCTCGTCGGCGAAGAAGGAGAAGCAGGCGGGGCCGCTGCCGGTGAGGTGCACCGGCCGATCCCAGCGCTCGGCGAGGCTGTCCATCCAGTCGCCGAGTTCGGGACGGAGGTCCAGGGCTGCAGGGAGCAGGTCGTTGGCCAGGTCGTCGAAACCCCGCAGCGACGGCGGCAGGCTCCGACCGCCAAAGGCGGGACCGAAGGGGCCGTCCATCTCGTCCCAATGCCGGTAGACCGCGGCGGTGGACAGTTCGAACGGAGGTACCGCAATCGCAACCGCGTAGTCGGGTGACAGCGGCACCGAGGTGATCACCTCACCCCGGCCCGCCATCCACGCGGTTCCCCCCACCAGGCAGAAGGCGACATCCGATCCGAGCCCGGGCGCCAGCCGCTCGGATGTCCCTGGCGCCGCCCGCAGCAGGCGGGTGGCCGCCACCAGGGCGGCGGCGGCATCGGCGCTGCCCCCACCGAGCCCGGCAGCGACGGCGATGCGCTTGTCGAGATGGAGCGACCAACGCTGGTGGACCCCGGCATCGGCGCGCACCGCCTCCACCGCCCGCCAAGCCAGGTTGTCCTCCTCTGCGGGGAGGTCGCCGTCGATGCTGAAGGCGTCGTCGTCGGAGCGCTCCAGGGTGAGGCGGTCCCACCACCCCACGGATTGCACCAACGAGTGCACCGGGTGGAATCCGGTGTCGTCACGGGGACGCACCCGGAGCGAGAGGTTGACCTTGGCGAAGCCGTCGACGATCACGATGTCCCCCGGGCCAGTCGCAGCCAGGCCGATGGTGCCAGGGTCTCGGCGCGGGCGGCGGGATCGATCCCGGCGCCGACGAGCGCTTCCTCGGTGACCAGGCCCCGCAGCGAGGACCGCAGCATTTTGCGGCGTTGCCCGAAACCGGCGACCGCAAGGCGGATCGCCGCCTCCGATGCGGGATCGGCGGGGAGGCGATCGATCACCGCCACCGACGACTCCACCTTGGGTATGGGGAAGAACACGTGGGCAGGAACCCGCAACGCCACCCGCACCGTGCCGTGGAGGCGAACGATCACCGAGGGCACGCCGTACACCTTGTTTCCCGGATCGGCGACCAGCCGATCGACCGCCTCGCGCTGCAGCATCACGACGAGTCGGGTGATCCGGGGCACGAACCGCAGCATGTCCAACACGATCGGGGTGCCGACGTGATAGGGCAGGTTGGCGACCACCACCCAGTCGCCGGCAGGCAACGACGCCTCGTAGTCCACGGCCGCGGCATCGGCGTAGCGCACCTCGGCGGTGTCGCCGACCGTCTCCGCGAGGACGGGACGCAGCGAGGCATCGACCTCATAGGCGATGACCCGTGCCCCGGCAGAAGCCAGCGCCCGGGTGAGAGTCCCGGCACCGGCGCCGATCTCCACCACCTGCGATCCCGGTCCCACCCCGGCGACCTCGACGATGCGTCGCACCAGGTTGGGTTCGACCAGGAAGTGCTGGCCGAGGTCGCGCCGCAAGCGGATGCCGTGGCGTTCCAGCACCTCGCGGGTCTCGGCGCGCCCGAGGGGCTCAGCCACCGCGAAACACCCGCATGGCGGTGGCGGTGGTGAGATCCGCCACCGCGCCGACGGGGAGTCCCCACACCTCCGCCAGCACCTCACCCACCCGCACCGCGTTCGCAGGTTCGTTGGGGGCACCCTTGTCGATCGGATTGAGGTACGGGGTATCGGTCTCGACCATCGTTCGCTCCGGCGGGGCCTCGGCGGCGCCGCGGCGCACCGTGTCGCCCGTGGGAAACGCCAGCGGACCGGCGAAGGAGAAGGTGACCCCGAGAGGCTCGAAGCGCTTGGTCCAACGCGGCCCTCCGGTCCAACAGTGCAACACCACCCGGGGGCCACACCCGGTGGTCTCCACCAGTTCGTGGATCTCGGCGAAGGCGTCGCGGCAGTGCACGATCACCGGCTTGGCGAGTTCGGCGGCGATGCGGAGCTGGTCACGGAACGCCGCGAGCTGGGCCTCGGGTGCCGACAGGTTGCGATAGAAGTCGAGCCCGCACTCACCGATGGCCACCGCGTCGACGGACAGCCGGGCGATGGCATCGGCCTGCTCCGGCCAACGGGCGGCATCGTGGGGATGGAGGCCGGCGGTGGGAAACACCACCCCGGGAAACCGAGCCGCGAGACGGAACGACTCCTCCGATGACGCCAGATCGGTGCCGGGGTTCACCATCCACTCCACCCCGGCCGCCGCCGCCCGCTCCAGCAGCACGGCGGGGTCGGCCTCACTCAGATGCAGATGCCCGTGGGAGTCGACCCAGCGGGTCACGGCACTTCGATGCGGGGAAACAGCGGATCGCCCTTGGTCACGGTGACCGCTGGGAAGGTGCCGAAGACGCCGGTGGTGGCCAGCGGCCCGTCACCGGGTCCGCCGGGTAGTCCGAGCATGTCCCAGAGTCGCGACGCCGCCCGGGGCATCACCGGCGACACCAGCACCGCCCCGATGCGCAACGACTCGAGGGCGGCGTTGAGCACCTGATCGAGCCGCCCGGCCGAGGCGGGGTCCTTGTTCAGTTTCCACGGCGCCGTCGCCTCGACAAAAGCATTGGCGGCGGCGAACAGCCGCCACACCCCATCGAGCGCCTGCTTGGTGCGGAACTCGGCAAACCCGTCGAGCGCGGTCAGCGCCTCGGCGGCAGCGACGCGCAGCGCGGTCTCCTCAGGGGCGGTCGGGTCGCTCACCGCAGGCACCCGGCCCTGGCGATAGGTGACGGCGATGTTGAGCACCCGGTTGGCGAGGTTGCCGAAGTCGTTGGCCAGATCCGCGTTGTAGCGATCGACCATCCCCTCCCAGGAGAAGTTGTTGTCCGGTCCGAAGGACACGTCGCGCAGGAAGTGGTAGCGGTACCCGTCCGGCCCGAACGTGGGCACGAGGTCGGACGGAAGGATCTGCGTGGCGTTCGACTTCGACATCTTCTCGCCGCCCACCAGCAGGAATCCGTGCACCGCCACCTGACGCGGAAGGGCGAGTCCGGCGGACATCAGCATTGCCGGCCAATACACCGCGTGGAACCGCAGGATGTCCTTACCGACGAGGTGGGCCCAGATCGGCCACTGCCGGGCAAAGCGATCAGGGTCGTCGGAGAAGCCGGCGGCGGACACGTAGTTGATGAGGGCGTCGAACCACACGTAGGCGACCTGATCCGGATCCCAAGGGAGCGGGATGCCCCAGGTCAGCGACGAGCGCGACATCGAGATGTCGTCCAGGCCCTGCTGGATGAACCCCACCACCTCGTTGCGCCGGGTCTCCGGGGTGATGAAGTCGGGATTGGCGGCGATGTGTGCCAGCAGGCGGTCGCCGTACGCCGAGAGCCGGAAGAACCAGTTGTCCTCGGCGTGGATCTCGACGGCGCGGCGATGCACCGGACACAGGCCGTCGACGAGCTGCTCTGTCGTGTAGTAGGCCTCGCAGGCGACGCAGTACGGCCCCTCGTAGTGGCTCTTGTAGACGTCGCCGGCGTCGTACATGCGTTGCAGGAGCGGCTGCACGGTGTTGCGGTGCCGCTCCTCGGTCGTCCGGATGAAATCGTCGAAGGACATGTCGAGCAGGTCCCACGTCTCGTGGAACCGCTCCACGATGTGATCGACCCACTCCTGTGGGGTCATGCCGTGGTCCTCGGCAGCACGGGCGATCTTCAGGCCGTACTCGTCGACCCCGGTGACCGAGTAGACGTCCTCCCCCACCAGGCGCCAGTACCGGGCCACGGCGTCGGCCACGAGCGTCGTGTAGGCCGTCCCGATGTGGGGCCGGTCATTGGGGTAGTAGATCGGGGTGGAGAGGTACTTCATCGGCGAGCCGGAGGGTAGCGGCGCCTCCCCGGGGCTCCCGGTGGTTACCATCACCTGAATCGGGCCGCCGACTCTGGACAGCGGGCGGCCCTGAACTGAGAGGCGTACATGAGCACGGGAATCGTGCGGAAGATCGACGACCTGGGGCGGGTCGTCATCCCGGCGGAGATGCGACGTTCCCTCGGCGTGGCCGAGGGTGATGAACTGGAGATCCTCCTCGAGGGCGATCACATCGCCATCCGGCCACGGTTTCCCACCGTGATCCGGGAGTTCTCGCTTGCGGAAGGGACCCGGCTGAACCTCGCCGGTACACCCCTGGAGCTCACGCCTGGCGACTACGTCGTCTCGCGCATCATCCGCAGGCGCTGAACCGGAGGCTCTCGTTCTCTGGCGTCAACCGACGACGCGCTCGTAGAGCGCGCGCCGCGACACCCCGCGTTCGCCGGCCACCTGACGAACTGCGGTGGACGGCGCCACCCCGCCGGCGATGAGTCCGCGTGCCTCGACCACGGCCGCCTCCAGATCGGGCGGCGCGGCATCGAGCGCTCCGAGCACCACCGTGATCTCCCCCCGCACCCGGTCCCGCGCCGCAAACTCGGCGACGCTCTCAGCGAGCGATCCCCGCCACACCTCCTCGTGAAGCTTGGTGAGTTCTCGCGCCACGACGCATCGTCGCGACCGCTCGTGGGCGGCAGCCAGATCGGTGAGATCGTCCACGAGTCGCTCCGGCGAGGCGAAGAACACCGTCGTCCGCTCTTCGGCCGCGATCGCGGCGATGCGGGCGGCGCGCTCCTTGCCCCGCCGTGGCAGGAAGCCCTCGAACACGAACCGGTCTCCTGGCTCACCCGACACCGTGAGTGCCATGGTGACCGCACTCGGGCCGGGGACCGCGGTCACCTCGGCACCGGCGCTGATGGCGGCACGCACCGCGGTCAGCCCGGGATCGGCGATGCCGGGGCTGCCGGCATCGGTGAGGAGGGCGATGACCTCGCCCGCAGCCAGGTGTGCCT
>CAYYIA010000085.1:0-7620 GCA_964471875.1 uncultured Acidimicrobiia bacterium | reverse complement strand
AAGACCGACTCGAAACCCAGGGTGCCATCGCCCGGACCGATGTTGAAGAACCCGAGCGACATCGTGAAGATCGCCGCCCCCATGCCGTCCACGGCGGCGACGGCGGGCGACAGGTCCCCCGAGTCGCCGATGCACACCAGGATGAGGGCGGCATCGGGGGCGGTCTCGTGGACGATCTCGGCGACGGCGGTGCCGTGTTCGGTGTCCCCGCCGATGCCTGCCGAGCAGTAGTTGAGCGTGGACACGCTCGCCGGCAGCTCGGATCCGAGGAGGGCCGCGTACCCGGTGAATCCGGCATCGAAGATGGCGATGGTGACCCCGGCACCGGTGTAGCCCTCGGCATGCCAGTCGTCGGCGTTCATGAAGGCGACCCCTTCACCCAGAACCTCGGTGATCGGGCGGGCGGCGGCGCCGACCCAGGTCAATCGGGTGTCGGCCGCAAGACCGGCCAGGGCGTGCCGGGGCACATCCACGGTGATGAGGTCGGCGTATCCGCCAGTCACCTTCCCTCCTGCGGCGGCGACGGCGGCCACCACATCGGCCGCTCCGCCCGCACCGGGGCGCAGCGTGAGCGAGACCGCAGCGTTGCCGGCGGGTCCGTCGGGAACCGGGGCTTCGAGCATTGCCCGAACCCGGCCATCGACCCGGTTCCAGCGGGGGTCCTTCTCTCCGGTCGGTGGGGCGGCGGTTGCCGTTGCTGCCATCGAACACAGCAGAGCCAGGGTGAGGGTCGCCCCGATCCGCCGAAGGCGCCGCGGCGTCATCCCCGGGCGGCGCCGAAGTAGGAGCCTACGTACACCGTGTAGTCGGCGTTGCCCTGGGCGTTTTCGAAGTTGAGGTAGAGCTTGCCGCTCGAGGGGCGGTACACGCCGACGGTGTCGTCGCCGTCGCCGTCCCAGTCTCCGGCGAGGATCTTGTCGCCCGGGTCGCCGTAGAAGAAGGAGAAGTGGGCGACACCGGTGTCGAGGGTGTTGCGGAAGTACACGAACCCCGTGGTCACCCGGTACAACCCGATGCTGTCCTGCCCGTCGCCGTCGAAGTCGCCGACGAATGGGTTGTCGTAGGGGTTGCCGAACCAGAAGGCGTAGTCGGCGGCACCGAGGCCACCGCCGTTCTCGCCGAGTTGGTTCATGATGTAGAAGCGGCCCTCCGACGGCCGGTAGATGGACACGGTGTCACAACCGTCTTCGTCGAAGTCACCTGCCACGGGGACGTCGCCCGGGTTGCCGAAGAAGAAGGTGATGTCGGCGACACCCTGGGTGTTGGAGTTGCGCAGGTAGACGAAGCCGTCGGACTGGCGATACAGGCCCGGGGTCTTGACTCCATCGCAGTCCCAGTCGCCCGTGAACGGGAAGTCGCCGGGGTTGCCATACCAGAACGAGTTCACGGGGTCGGCGGAGCCGAGGGCGGAGTGACGGAACCACTGCCCGCTCGGCTTGACGAACACCGCGGTGTCACAGGTGGACCCATCCGGACACGGTCCTGGCGGGGGCGTCACCAGCAGTGCCCCGGGCTGGAACCACTCGGTCAGCGGCCAGGCGTACCGGGTCTGCAGGCCGTTGGCGTCGAGGTTCATCCCGTCGATCCACCCCTGAGTGGCCGTGGTGCCGTCCCAGATACGCCAGTCGGTCTCGCCACTGGAGATCTTGTTGAAGTTGAACCAGATGATCCCAACGACGTTCGAGTCGCCGGCGGCAAAGGTGAACAGGTCGCGGACCCACTGGTTCTGCCCACCGTTCTGCGTGGTGGCGCCGCACCCGCTCCTGGGGGCCGCCGTCTGGGCGATGATGATCGGCTTGAGCGGGGCCACTGCTTTGAGGGCCTCGGTACCCGCAGTCATCACCGCGGCCACGGTCTCCCAGTAGGTCATCCAGGTGGTCACGTTGACGCAGTTGTCGTTGTGGGGTGGGCTGTCGCCGGCGCCGAAGTTGTACGCCGAGAAGGCGTTGACATCCACGTAGGCATCACCCGGGTAGTAGTCGGCGATCGATCCGCAGCCCGGATCGGAGACCCCGTTCGGGGCAAAGGCGAAGCGCAGCTGAGTCTCGTCCATGCCGCGATTGCGAAAGATCGTGCGGATCTTGATGAAGGCGGTCTCGAAGTTCGTCGGATCGCAGCCATAGGGCACCCACTCGCCGTTCATCTCCTGGAGGGGGGCGATGATGAGCGAGCGCCCTCCGCCCTGGTCGAGGAAGGCTTCGACGTGCGAGGCGAACTGGTCGATGTTGGTGTCCCACGAACCGCCGGCGATCGCCGCCGCCGTAGCCGGGATGGAGAGGTTGGCGAACGGGGTGGCCTGACCGGCCCAAGCATTGTCGAGCAGCGTCTTCGTGTTCGAGTAGATGGCCGGGTTGTAGTAATCGTCGTCACCCGCGGTGAAGGCGTCGTTCTCGGCGATGTCGTGGAAGGTGCCGATGAACGTCACCTTCTGGCCGGCTGCGGCACCCAGGTCGAGCGCATCGGCCCCGGACTCCCACTCCGTCGAGTAGAAGCCGCCATAGACGATGTCCTCGGTGACCACCTCGCCGGCGACGGCGGGAAGGGCAAGACTCAGCGCCGCGAGGACCACGGCTGAGGCGAGCAGGCGGCGAAGGCGCATCGAATCCAACTCCTGAAAGCGGTGTCGGTAGAGGTTTCGACGGTAGCGGGGTCATACTTGAATGCGAGACCCTGCCAATGGGCCTTCCCCGCCACCGGTCAGCCGTATCCTGGCTCGGTGCGCCGGTCGTTCCTGTTCTTCATGTTCCTCCTGGACCTGGCGGCCCTGCTCCTGGGGTTCGCCGTGGCCGCCAAAGTCGTGTTCGACACCTGGGTGCCGTGGGATGCCCCGCTCCATGGCGAGGACTCCATCTGGGAGTTGCTGATCCTCATGGTCACCGGGCTGGCGGTGGGTTCGTACCTGTCGGTACGGATGTCGCACGTGAGCACGCGGCGTCCCCTCTACGGGCGGGCGGTCGTGATCGTCGTCATCGCCGTGGCGTTCACGATGGCCGGGATCGTCGTCACCCGTGGCTACTGGTCGCGGCCCTTCCTGGGCTGGTCGTCGCTGGTGTGGCTGGGGGGAGTCCTCCTCGGCAGGTTCGTGGTGCGGCGCAGACCCTGGACCGAGCGCGTGGTCGTGGTTTCGGATCAGCAGACCCTGGTCTCCGACCTCCAAGCCTCTCCGCACCTGCTCGTGCTCGCCGTGCTCGACCCCGACGGAGCGCCGCCCCCCGCTCAGGTGGCGGATGCCTCACTGGTCCTCGACCTGCGTTCGGCCCTGTCGGACGAGATGGCGCAGTTCGTTGCCACCTGGGGATTGTCCGGTTCGCCGGTGCGGTCCATCGCCGAGGTCTACGAAGAGCACCTCGGTCGACTCCCCATCGCCCATATCGCCCACGGGTGGGAGTTGACCACTCCGGTCTCGAAGAACGAATACGAGCCGCTCAAACGGATCCTCGACTTCGCCTCCATCGTGATCCTCGCCCCCGTCTGGCTGCCGCTCGCCGGGCTGATCGCCCTGGCGATCCGTCTCGACTCGCCGGGTCGTGTGGTCTATCGACAGGTGAGACTGGGGCGACACGGCAAGCCGTTCACGCTCTACAAGTTCCGGACGATGGTCGACAACGCCGAAGAGGACGGTCCCCGGTTTGCCGAGCGCGACGACCCCCGGCTCACCCGGGTGGGGCGGAGGCTGCGCCGGTTTCGCGCCGACGAGCTCCCGCAACTGTGGAACGTGTTGCGCGGAGATCTCAGCCTCATCGGCCCGCGTCCCGAGCGCCCCCACTTTGCCGCCGAGTTCGAGCGCGAGATCCCGCTGTTCGCCTACCGAACGTTGGTCCGTCCCGGCGTGACCGGGTGGGCTCAGGTGAACTACGGCTATGCCGACGACCTCGCCGATGCGGTCGAAAAGCTCACCTTCGACCTCTACTACGTGAAGCACATGTCGCTCTGGCTGGATGTGCAGATCCTGGGACGATCGGTGTGGACGGTGCTCTCCGGTTTCGGCGCCCGCTGAGTCCGGTGGAACGTCGCCGCTTCGGGTGATTTCTAGGCTGCAGTGATGCCCGTCACCACACCCCTGGCCCGCCGCTGGGCGCGCCTCGGCGCCGACAATCGTGGCTTCATCCTCGGGGCGATGTCGGTGGTGCCGCTGGCGGTGTGGTGGCTCGGCTGGTATCCCGGGTTCTTCTCGAGCGACTCGATCGACCAGTGGGGCCAGGTGCTGCGCTTCGAGATCAGCAACCAGCACCCGGCGTTTCACACCTGGGTGATGTGGCTGGTGACCCGGGTGTGGACGGGTCCGGGCATGGTGACGTTGATCCAGGTGGCTGCCCTGGCCCTTGTCCTCGCCGTGGTGGCGAGAAGGCTTGTGCAACTCGGCGCCCGTCCCTGGGCAGCAGGGTTGGTGGTGATCGCGATCGCAGCCTTGCCGGCCGTTGGGGCGACCACGGTCGCTCTGTGGAAGGACGTCCCGTTCGCCATCGCCATGCTCTGGGCGTTCGCCGAGCTCCTCGGTCTTGCTGCGCGACCCGAGCGATGGGATCGTCTCGCACCGTCGGTGCGCCTCGGCTTCGCCCTGGCGCTGGTCTGGCTGTTCCGGCACAACGGATTCATCACGGTCGTGATCATCGGCGCGGCGGTGGTGTGGCGGCTGCGTCACCGGCGACGCGTGCTGGCCGGCTTCACGGCGGCGCTGGTCGGCTCGGTTGCCGTGGTGAACCTCGTGCTGTTTCCGATCGTGGGTGTCGATCGCACTGCGATCCAACCGGCGACCGTGTTCGTCTCCGACGTCGCCGCCTCCTTGGTCCACGAGCCGTCGAACTTCGATGCAGGTGAGGTCGCCTATCTGGAGACCATCGCTCCCCTGGAGGTGTGGCGGGAGCGGTACGACTGCCACGATTCGACACCGCTCGTATTCGCTGCCGAGTTCGATCGAGGTGTGATCCTCGACGATCCCGGACGATTCCGCGACCTGGTCGTTGCCACCTACCTCCGCGATCCGGACACCGTGGCCGGGCACCGCTGGTGTGCCGCCGCCTACCTGGTGGTGCCGTGGCAGACGGGGAGCGCCTACTTCCACCGACCTCCCTTTGCGATTCCCGACAACCCGTATGGCATCGTGCGCCGGCCCCTATCCGATCGCGCTTATGACCTGACCTTCGCCATGTACCAGTGGGCGGAGGCCCCCGATCGGCTGTGGTTCACGTGGCGACCCGGGATCGCGGTTTGGGCAGCGGTGATCGCGCTCGGGTTGGCCGTCGCCCGCCGACGCGCGAGGGGCCTCGTTTGGCCCGCGGGGATCGTGTGCGCTCACCTGGCGAACGTGGCTCTCACCACACCGGCGCAGGAGTTCCGCTTCGCCTTTCCGATCTACCTGATGTCGTTCGCCCTCGCCGCCGCCGCCATGGCGCGCGCCCTGGGGCACCCTGTCGGCCGCGTGCCTCCGACCGACACCGGCGAGGGGTGATCGAGTGAGCTCCTCGCGATCATCCACCCGCCGCGGCACGGTGATGATGGTGTTCGGGACCGCGGTGAGCGCCCTCGGGGCCTACGCCTTCCAGGTGATCGGCGGCAGGGCACTCGGTGCCGACGCCTTTGCGCCGGTGTCGGTGATGTGGACTGTGCTGTTTCTCGGCCTCACCGTGTTCCTGCTTCCGCTGGAACAACTCGTGATCCGACGAGTGGTCCTGAGTCGCGGAAGGACGCGACCCCTCTCGGGTGCGGTACCCACCATCGTCGCGGTGATCGCCGTCGCCACCGCAGCGGCCATCGCCTTCGTCCTCGTCGCCGGTGATCGGCTTCTTGGCGGCGACGCCGGGTTTCTCCCCGTTGCCGGCGTGATGTTCCTCAGCCATGGGGCACTTGCCCTGGGGCGCGGGTATCTCGCCGGCACCCAGCGCTTCTTCGAGTACGGGCTGCTCGTCGCGCTCGATGCCGTCGGCAAGGTCATCGGTGCCGTGATCGTCGCTGTGGCCGGGTGGGGGCCGGTGGCCCTGTCGTGGGCGCTCGTCGTGTCACCGGTGGTGGTCGTCGGATTCCGCTATCGGGGCACGGTTCACGCCGGGGTCGAGGCTTCGATGGTCGAACCCGCCCGCCGCTTCATGGGTGGCTTCCTGGTGGCCACGGCCGCATCGCAGACCGTGCTCGCTTCCGGACCCCTCGTCGTCGGAGCCCTCGGGGCGTCGGCTGCGGCCGTCAGCGTGTTCTTCGTGACGACCACGCTGTTTCGCGGTCCGATGAGCGCCTCGTACAACATCCTGGCGCGGGTCCTGCCGGCGGCCATCCGTCATGCCGAGGCGGGCGACCACACCACCCTCGACCGGTGGGCGCGGCGCATCCTCGCCGCGGGGCTCACCGCAGCCGTGGTCGTTGGTCTCGTTGGCGCCGCCCTCGGTCCGTGGACCGTCACGTTGCTCTACGGCGCGGAGTTTCGACCCGATGCGTGGCTTTCCGGCTTCGCTGCCGCCGGCGTGGCTGCGGGGATGGCGGGTCTGGCGACGACGCAGATCCTGGTCGGTCGCGGTGCCACCGGGCGATTGGCGGTGGTGTGGCTCACCGCGATCGCCTCCGCAGCGGCGACCATCGGGATCGCCGGTGCAGCCGAATCAACGACTCGCGTCGCCCTCGCCTTCTGCGTCGGTGAAGTGGTGGCGCTGGTGGGGCTCAGCGCGGCGGCACTGGTTCGTCGGTCAACGGCCTGAAGCCCAGGGCCGCATCGACGGCCGCCTCCCAGGGCCGCAGGTCGGCGAGACCGAAGACCCGGCGTCGGTCCGACCCGAGCACCGAGTACTTCGGGCGGCGCGCGGCACTCGGGTAGGCGTCGCTCGTCACCGGACGAATGCGCTCTGGATCGATACCCGCGGCCCGGCACACTCGTCGCGCCAGGTCGAAGCGCGATGCCGCGCCCGCATTGGTGAGGTGGAGCAGACCGGTGGCTCCGTGGTCGAGGGCGGTGAGCGTCGATGCCGCGAGATCGTCGGCGAAGGTGGGGCTGCCCACCTGGTCGGTGACCACTGCGACGGTGCCGGCCCGGACGCGATCGAGAATGGTCGTGACGAAGTTGGTGTGGGTGGCGGAAAACACCCACGCAGTGCGGATCACCAGCGCCCCAGTATGAGCCTCCAGGGCAGCCCGCTCGCCGCGTAGCTTCGACTCCCCGTAGGCGTTGATCGGGTTGGGAGTCGAGGACTCGGTGTACGGGGTGTCGGCCTCGCCGTCGAACACGAAGTCGGTCGAGAAGGTGACGAAGGGAATGCCACGCGCCGCGGCGATGGCGGCGAGCACCCCCACCGCGCGCGCATTCACTGTTTCCGCCTCGGCGCGGTGCGATTCGGCGTCCTCGACGAGGGTGTAGGCGGCGCAGTTGATGATGGCCGTCGGTTGCAGCGGAGCGATGACGGACTCGAGGTCGTCAGGCCGACTCAGGTCGAGGCGGGATCGATCGAGGGCGACCACGTCGCCGAGCGACCTCCGAAACGCCGAACCCAACTGACCGTTGCCGCCGGTGAGGAGGATCATTCGCCCACGATCTCGGACTGCTCTCCGAGGGTGACCTCGACGAACGACGGGGGGGCGGCACCGTGAAGGCGGCACCCGCGGCCGACGATCGAGGAGCGGATCTTCCACGAGAAGACGCTG
>CAYYIA010000084.1:0-7623 GCA_964471875.1 uncultured Acidimicrobiia bacterium | reverse complement strand
CCCGCAGAGGCCTCGATCACGACCCCGATCGCGATCCACGTGAGTCCGAGGAGCGTCCCGAGGTGACGTGCCCATCGTCCCCGGGCCAGGAGGACTCCGGCGACGGCCACCAACGTCGCCAGGACCATGCCTCCGGCAAACAGGGTGGCCGACGAGTCCGCAAAGGGGTTCGGGGCGAGGGCCAGCGTCACGATCCCGGCCACCGAGGCGGTGGCGACGACCATGGCCACGATGAGGGGAGCGGCGGGCACGGGTCGCATTATCGCCCGTCGGTCAGATCCGCGGTCGGCGGGGGGAACGGCGCACTGGCCACGTCCGGCGCCCAGAAGGCGACTTCGGTCCAGCCGCCTCTCGACGGCTGCAGCGTGACCACGGAGGCGTGCGTCGGCTTGTCGGCATGGAAATCGGCAAAACCCTCCCCGCACAGGCGTCGACGCAGGGCGTGGATCGGATCCTGGTGTGAGACCACCGCTGCCACGGTCCCGGGGTGGCGTTGCCCCCAGGCGTTCACCACCGCGGTCATCCGTGTGGCCACTTCGTCGAGGGTTTCGGGAACGAAGGGGAGGTCGGCAGGATCGGCGGCGTAGGCCGCCACCTCGCCGGGGAATCGGCGATCGAGGTCGAGCCACGGTTCACCGGCCCATCGGGTGGAGAGTCCCCACTCGGTGAGGCCGGGATCGGTGACGACCTCGATGCCGAGGCGGCGGGCGATGAACCCCGCAGTCTCCCGGGCCCTGTCGAGCGGTGAAGTGATCACCAGGGAGATCCCCGAGTCGGCCAGGTGCTCGGCGGTGGCGGTTGCCTGGGCCCTCCCCAACGAGGACAAGGGGAATCCCGGCAGGTCCGCGTAGACGACTCCGTCGGGATTGTGGACCTCGCCATGGCGCACGAGGTGGAGTCGGGCGAACACGCGGCGAGTGTAGAGGGGCCGGTACCGTGAACTCGTGGACGCCTCTCATCCGCGTGCGCGGTTCGACGAACGCATTGCTCACGTCGACATGGACGCCTTCTTCGTCGAGGTGGAGCGCCTTCGTCGTCCCGAACTCACCGGTCGCCCGGTCGTCGTCGGGGGTGCTGGGCCGCGCAGTGTGGTCGCCTCGGCCTCGTACGAGGCGCGGCGGCGTGGTGTGCACTCGGCGATGCCGATGGTCCAGGCGAGGCGGCTGTGTCCCACGCTCGTCGTGGTGGTCCCCGATCACGACCGGTACCAGGAGGTGTCGGCGAAGGTCTTCGACGTCTTCGCCACCTTCACGCCGCTGGTGGAGGCCGTCTCGGTCGATGAGGCGTTTCTCGACATCGGTGGGCTGCGTCGCCACGCCGCTGATCCGGCGGAGGTCGGGGAGCGGATTCGAGCGGCGATCCGCCGGAGTCTGGGGCTGCCCTGCTCCGTCGGCCTCGGCACCACCAAGCTCGTCGCCAAGATGGCGTCGCGCGATGCCAAACCCGACGGTCTCGTGGTGGTCCCCGCCGGCGCGGAGTTGGAGTACCTGCATCGCAAGCCGGTGCGAGCGCTGTGGGGGGTGGGCGAGGCGACCCATGCCCGCCTCGAGGAGATCGGGGTGGTGACCATCGGGGATCTCGCCGCCCTGCCCCGCGAGACTCTGGTCCGGCGGTTGGGTGGCGCCCTGGGGATCCACCTCGCCGACCTGGCTGCCGGAATCGACCCTCGACCGGTGGCTCCCGGGGAGGAGAGCCGCTCGGTGTCGGTCGAGGAAACCTATGACATCGATCTGAGCGACGTCGGACGCATGCACCGCGAGTTGCTGGCCCAGGCCGATCGATTGGCGGCTCGCCTCCATCGCGAGGGATTCCTCGCCACCACGGTGCAGCTGAAGGTTCGGTACGGCGACTTCACCACCGTGACCCGCAGTCACACCTTCACCGAGCCCGTGGGGATGGCACGTGACCTGCATCGGACGGCCGTGGCGCTGCTCGCCCGCACCGATGCGGCGACGCGCCCGGTGCGCCTCCTGGGAATCGGGGCGAGTGGCCTCGTCGCGGCCGGAGCGCCGCGACAACTCGGGCTCTCGGAGGGCTCGTGGGCGGATGCGGAGCGCGCCATCGCCGAGGTGCGCGACCGATTTGGCCATTCGGCGGTGGATCGGGCGAGTCTCACCGGTGAAGCCGGAGGGGGTGGTCGTCCCCCGGGCTCCCCATAGGGGTTGTCGGTATACTCACCTCCCCACGGTGGAGCGCCAGCGATGCCCCTCGACGACAGAGAACAGCGAATCCTCGAGGAGATCGAGCGGCGGTTCTATCAGGAAGACCCGCGTTTGGCCGAGTCGGTGCGGGATGCGCGCCTGGCCACGTCGTCGAGTCGCAACCTGCGGTGGGCACTCGTGGGTTTCGTCGCCGGTGTCGGGTTGATGCTCGGGTTCTTCATGTCCCAGACCATCGTCGCGCTCGTTGGATTTGCCGCGATGGTGGGGTCGGTGGTGTGGATGGTTGCGATTGTGAAGCGTCGCGCCGGCGTCGCGGCGGCGTCGCCCGACTCATGGTGGGCGCGGCTGCGGCGGCGCACGCGCAACGACTAGAGTCGCCTTCAGGGGAAGACGTGATCGACGGCCACTGCTGCGGCCGGAGGTCGGACGAGGGAGAGAGGACAGGTTTGGAAGGGTTCACGGCTCAGCAGGCGTGTCGCCTGACGGGGTGCACGGCGCACCAACTCCGGTACTGGGATCGCGTCAAGCTGATCGAACCCTCGCTCCAGAACACGGGGGGACGTCCCGGGCGTCGTCGGCTCTATTCGTTCCGCGATCTCGTTGCGCTGCGCGTCGTTCGGTCGCTGCTCGACAACGGCATGTCGGTGCAACGAGTGCGGCGGGCGTGGGATTACCTACGTCGCACCGGGAACATGGACACCCATCTCGCCGAAGTGAAGCTCGTCACCGACGGGCAGACGATCTTTCGCATCGCCTCCAACGACGCCGAGTTGCTCGATGCGCTTCGCGAAGGGCAGTTGGCCTTCTTCGTCGCCATCGACGAGATCACCCGGACCGTCAAAGAAGACGTTTCCCGCTTCGAGCTCGACCGTGAGCGGTTCCTCGAGATGCTGCGCCGGGTGGAAGTCGACGTCCAGACCGAGGCCGCTGGCGGCTGATCGGCCGCTGGCGGCTTGGCCGGCGGGCGGCCGGCCTTCGGGTGCTCCGGTCTCGAGCCCTCAGAACGCCCGGCGGCGGCGCCACCACGTGGGGAGCAACGAGGTCAGTCGGTAGCGCGAGCGCAGCCGACGACGCCAGGAGTAGCGGTCGCCGAGATGATCCTCGGTGATCTCCAGGGAACGGGTCGCCACGGCCGTTCGGCGAGGCTGCGGGTCGGTGTCGGGTCCGTAGACCGCCTCGGCGTACACCGTGGCGAGCGGCTCGAGAGCCGGATCGACGCTCGCCGCCACCTCGGCAGGCGTCGAGCCGGCCGCCGGAGGCTCGCCGAGATCGGTCAGGCGATCGATGATCTCCGCCCAGGCGGCCGCCACGTCGCCGTCGGCAAGCCTGCGGCGTCGAGCCAGTCGGCGTAGCGCCTTGGCTGCGGGGACCATCCCGAAGAGCGCAACCAGAACGCCACCTGCCGGAAGCGCCCATGGGGGAATGGCCGGTACCGACAATCCGGTGTCGCCGGGGAGGGCCTCGATGGGGTCGTTGAGGATCTCGAACTCGTCCTCGCGGAAGATCACCGGGGTGGTGGTGTCACTGCCAAACACGGGGCGCTCGGCCGCGGGCACGTCGAGGTAGGCGGCCAGGTCGAAGGGAATCGTGCCCGAAGTGCCGACGGTGTCACCGCGCGGCGTCGGATCGAAACGCACCCAGCCTTGTGTCGACATCCACAGTTCCACCCAGGCATGGGCGTTGCGGTCCCGCACCACGACTCGCCCGTCTTCGAGGATGGTCCCCGGTGAGAATCCGAGGACGACCCGGCTGGGTATCCCGAGGAGCCTGGCCATGACCGCCATCGAGGCGGCGAACTGCTCGCAGTAGCCGGTGCGGTAGTTGGGGCTCTCGGCCTCGAGCAACCATGCCGCAAGGTCCGTGGCGCCGTGTCCGGGCAGGACGGTGGTGGAGTACCGGAAGTTGCCCGGAGCGAGGAAGAACGCCTCGAGGGCGAGTCCCCGCTCGAAGTCCGTACCCAGGTTGCGGGTGGTGACCACCGCCAGTGATCGGATGCCGGGATCGAGGTCGTCGGGAAGATCGAGGTATCGATCGGCATCGGCGAGCCGCCGTGTGGTGATCTCGGCGACCTCATCGGAGAACGTGAACGCCCCGGCGTCGCGGGCACTCTCGAAGACGGGCGACGGGCTGCCATCGGTCTGGCGGCCGAGCACCTCGAGGTCGGGAAGCGGAATCGCGGAGTCGACCACATAGCGCATGCCCCGGTAGGTGAGGGCGTCGAAGCGGAGCGAGGCATCGTCGGACTTGACGCGAAAGCCATCCTGCACGGCGTTGTTGCCCGATCGCAGAGCCGTGGGGGCGTAGGGCGCTGGTAGCCAGTCCTGCTGCAGCGCCAGGATGGTCACATCGGAGGTGATCCTCGCGGTCGGACCGGCGAAGGCGACCGTAGCGGCCTCGAAGCCGTCGACCTCCTCCGGGCGATCGATGTCCGGGCTGCCCGTGATGTGCCACTGCACGCCGTTGAATCCGTCGAGCGTGACCATCCGCCAGTACACGGAATCTGCGGAGATATCGCCGCTCACCCCGGCCACGAAGACCGGGACATCCGTCTGGGACAGCAATTGCTGGCGGATGCCGACGAACGGGTTGTAGGTGACGCTCCCGTAGAACTCGCCGCTCAACCCGCCGCCGGATCGCCAGTCCAGATAGCCGCTGGGCGGGACCAGTCCCGACACCGCCTCGGCGGTGAAGACCGCAGCCCCGAGGGTGATCGCGAGGATGACGATCCCAAGGCCGGGAAGCGATCGGGCTACGGTGCGCCGCGGGTACCCGGTGGTGAGCTGCCCGGTGCCATCGCGGCGGCGGTCGAGGGCCACGGCGACGAGGGCGACCCCGATCACGGCCATGAAGGCCGTCGTCCACCAGCCACCGGGTCGCTTGTCCATCACCGCGAATTCGAGGTACACGACGAGGGGCGTGAGCACGGCGACATACGGCCGACCGGACAGCAGCCCCCACGCGAGCAGGGAGCCCATCGCCCAGAACACGATCGTCAGGATGGCGATGATGCCGGCGAGGGGGATGACGGGAGCGACCCCGCTACGAATGACGTCGCGGGCGAACGTCAGCTCGTCGCCGAGTGCGGTGATCGAATCGCCGGTGGGAAACAGCCACCAGGTGGTCTGGGGCACGGCCACGCGCACCACGGTGAGGGCCACCGCGATGGCGTTGGCGGTGACGATGAGCCACCCGCGAACCCTCAGGGCCACCCCGGCCCACGTGATGGCTGCACCCAACAGCGCGGCGCCGACGAGTATGGCCTCCCAGGGGAGCCCCGAGGTCGAGGCGCGCAGCAGCCGTTCCGCCCTGGCCAGGGCGAAGGCGATGCCGGCTACGCCGGCTATCCAGCTGAGGCGGTAGACCATGAGGACTCCATCGCCGTACGCCAGCCCGGCGCCCAACTTCCACCAGGGCGCGACATCACGGTGAGCGCTCCGGCCTGGCGGAAGGGCGCGGCCCCATCACCGGCGCGGTCGGTGACGACCATGACGACGGTGCGGGCGAAGTCGTTGGCGAGAACCTGGAACGTGGCGAGCGCACCCTCGTCCGGGATGCCGGTGACGAACACGAGCACGCCACCCCCTGCGCCTTTGCGCCGCAACCGGGCAACCGTACGCCGATGATCGAGGTTGGCCACGGGCTGCACGGTGGCGAGCGTGTCCATCGCCTGGTGATAGCGGTCGCCGGTGCGAGGTCCCGACCGTTGTGTGGTCCAGAGCTCGGGGGCGAAGCTCCCCTTGTGGAGGTGGGCCAGGGTGGCGGCGGCGCCGCGCACGGCTTGCTCGAAGGCACCCGCCGCCGGGTAGCACTCGGTGCGCACGTCGAGCAGCACGAGCGCGCGCGATTGCCATGGGATTTCGAGCTGCTTGATGATGAGCGTGTCGCGCTTGGCCGACGACGGCCAATGAACCCGACGCAAGTCGTCGCCAACCTGGTACTCGCGTAGCGTGAAGAAGTCCTCTCCACTGTGGGGTGCGAACGTCGGGCGGATGGCCTGCTGGACGGGATCGAGCCCCCGTACCACCGGGAGTCCGATGAGGGGTTCGATACGGGGATACACGGTGAGCCGGTCGGTACCCCCGGCGCCGGATCGTCGTTCGCTGAGCCCGAAGGGGTCGAGGATCGCCACCTCGGCCGGCCCGACGGAGAACACCCCGCGGCTGCGGCAGTGGACCTCGTAGCGTGCCGTCGCCGGCACCGTTGGGGTGGTGGCGGCGGCGAACCGGGCGACGCCTAGTCCGTGAACGGTGTCTTCGATCCACAGGTTGCGCGCGCGGCGCGATGCGGTGAGCTCCACCTCGATGGACACGGTGTCGCCCTCGTGGGACTGGATCGGGTAGATGTGGCGCGACAGGGTCAGCTTCGGTCGGGTCACTCGGACAAAGGCCGTCCCGATGACCACGGCGGACAGCAGGAACACCGCGGTCGTCATGAGTTCGACTTCCCCGAATGCGATCCAGAGCACGAGGAGCGCCACGGCCACGCCGACCGCCGCCCACCCGCGGCCGGTCGGCATCAGACTCTGACCCCGCTCCCCGGGACGGGGACCCCGGCGGCGATGCCGTCGACGACCTGGCCGAGGGTGATACCCCGCATCTGCGCCTCAGGGCGAAGGATCATGCGATGCGTGAGCACAGGTCGCAGCATCGCCTTGACGTCATCGGGGATCACGTAGTGCCTCCCTTCCACCGCCGCCCGGGTGCGGGCGGCGCGTTGGAGGTACAGCGTGGCCCGGGGAGACGCTCCGAGCAGGATGTCCGGGTCGCGCCGTGTCGCCTCGGCGGTATCGACCAGGTACTCCTTGATCGGCTCGGCCACGTGAATGGTGCGGGCGATCGCAGCCATGCGCTGCACGTCCTCTCCACTCACCACTGGTTGGAGCTCGCCATAGGAGGAGCCGCGGCCATGGGTCTCGAGGATGTCCATCTCCTTGGACCGCGACGGGTAACCCATCACGAGTCGCATCATGAACCGATCCAACTGGGATTCGGGCAGGGGATAGGTGCCCTCGTGTTCGATGGGGTTCTGTGTGGCGATCACCATGAACGGCGGCGCCAGCTCTCTGGTGACACCGTCCACGGTCACCTGGCGTTCTTCCATGGCTTCGAGGAGCGCCGCCTGGGTCTTTGGGCTCGCCCGGTTGATCTCGTCTCCGAGCACGATGTTGGCGAACACCGGTCCGGGACGGAAGACGAAGGCACCTCGCTCCCGATCCCACACCGAGACGCCCGTGATGTCCGACGGGAGGAGGTCGGGGGTGAACTGAACCCGCTGGAACGAGCAGTGGATGCTTCTCGCCAGCGACTTGGCAAGGAGCGTCTTGCCCACGCCGGGCACATCCTCGATGAGCACGTGGCCCTCGGAGAGCATCGACATGACCACGAGGTCGACGACCTCGCGTTTGCCCTGGATGACGCGCTCGATGTTGCCGGCGATGGTGTCGAACTGCTCGGCGAACCAG
>CAYYIA010000083.1:0-7661 GCA_964471875.1 uncultured Acidimicrobiia bacterium | reverse complement strand
CCGCCCTACGATGGTTCTATGAGTACCAGGGTCAAGATCGGGATGACAAACGCTCCGCGCGAGATCGACGTCGAGGTGACCGATGCCGAGGCGTTCATGCGTGAGTTCGAGACGGCGCTGAGCCAGGGTCAGAAGCTGTGGTGGGTCACCGACGATGACGGAAACCGTCACGGGCTGGTCGTGGAACGGATCGCCTACGTCGAAGTTGCGCCGGAGCGCGACCGGATGGTCGGGTTCAGCAGGTAGGTGAGTGCGTCAGCTGGCGCGGCGGCGACGCTCGGCGAGCCAGCGCTTGCGCAGCCGGCGACGGTCGTCCTCGGCATAGCCACCCCACACCCCGGCCTCTTGATTGGTCTCGAGGGCGTAGTTGAGGCACTCTTCGCGTACCGAGCACTGCGCACAGATGGCCCGGGCGACTTCGATCTGGTCGACGGCCGGGCCGGTCGTCCCGATGGGGAAGAAGAGGCTTGGGTCTGAGTCTCGGCAGGCCGCAAGCTCCCGCCAATCGGTGATGGTCAACATGTCTGGGAATCCTCCTGAAACCCGCCCTGTGAATGTGAAAGCTTTCACAAGGTCGGGCGCAATGTAGGCGCGATCGCACGACTGGTCAAGGGGTTTGTCGGCCCGTTGCAAAGGGTCCGATGGGCTGGGACCGGTCGGTCGGGGTCTAATCTCGGCCCCGAAATGCCCATCCATGAAGAGCTCTCCGCCGAGCTCAAAGACGCCATGCGTCAACGAGATCGTCGGCGGCTCGACGTCATCCGCCAGATCGAGACCGAGGTGTCGCGGGCCAAGAGCGAACCAGGGTTCTCGGGCGACGTCGACGACACCCTCTACGCCCGGGTCATCTCCTCCTACACCAAGAAGATGGACAAGGCCCGTGAAGAATTCGCCACCGCCGGTGAGCGCGGCCGCGATGCCGTCGACAAGCTGACCTTCGAGATCGACTACCTGTCGCGCTGGGTCCCGAAAGGGGCCGACGACTCGATGGTCAAAGAAGTGATCCGGGTCGCGCTGATGGAACTGCGGGTCTCCGATCCCAAGCAGGCCGGCCAGGTCATCGGCCACATCATGAAGAACGGCCCCAAGGGTCTCGACGGAGCGGTGGTGAGCCGTCTCGTCAGGGAGGCGCTCGGGGCGGAGTGAGTCAGCCCCCCGCCGCGGTGAGCAGCCGGATGGCGAGTGAGGCGCAGACGCTGGTTATCACCACCACGACCTGGGTCAGGACCGCCGGCTCGAACGGCCAGGTGTAGATCGCCTCGGCGCGCTTCTCCAACTTCTCGGCGGCATCGAGCCGTTCCGATTGCTCCATGAGGCGCTCGAGCGTCGGCTTCTCGGCGATGGGGGCATACGCCGCCGCGTAGAGCTCGTGCGCCACCGCCAGATAGCGTTCCTTCGCCTCGCGCATCCGATTGTGGAGCCGAACCAACGAGCCGAAGAATGCCGCCGTGCCCAACGCTGCCACCGGAACGGCGACGGCGAGGTCGATCGGAGTACGGGTATTCGCCACCATGATCGGGGCGAGACCAGCGGCGAACACCGCAAACCCTCCGAAGGCGAGTCGGCCCACCGGCCGGAGTCCGAGCTGGCGGTCGGCCGGAAACGGGTCGAGGGCGAGGTGTCGACGCCCGAGTCGGTCGAGGCCCACCAACAGCGCCAGGTACCCGTAGAAGGCGGTCATCGTCGGCACGTTCACGATGAAGATCACTGGTGCCGAGACGACCGCGGTGACCGGGTCGTAGTTGAGGGTGACGACGACGGCGGTGG
Organism: uncultured Acidimicrobiia bacterium; assembly: GCA_964471875.1. Lineage (GTDB taxonomy): Bacteria > Actinomycetota > Acidimicrobiia > Spongiisociales > UBA11373 > UBA11373. Next base: position 5,894 of record CAYYIA010000083.1, on the reverse strand, counting down.
CAACCGAGATCGCCGAGGCGAGCACCAGCGGTCCCATGGTCGAGTCGACACCGCGAATCGGCTCCGACCGGGTGTCGCCGTCGCCGATGGCGACGAGGAAGGGTTCGGCACGGGTGACGTCTCGGGCGAACTTGCGCGCCGCGAAGAGCGACAGTGCCACGGCGTAGCAGAACACGATCAGAGGAAACAGGCGGGGTTGGATGACGTCGGCCCAGAGAGCGACGGGGTCGTCCGCGATCGAGCGCCCGAGCGAGAAGGTCAGTGGTGGAGCCACGGGAAGGCAATCCACGCCACGACCCATACCCATCGCGGCCCGGGAAGTCGTGCCAGGATCCGATCGGTAAGGGCAACTCGGCGACGCATCGGCCAAACGATACGCGGCGCGCCCTCGGGCAATCCAGGAAGCATTTTCCGGCGGCCGTCGATAGCGTCTCCACGACGCCGTAATCGACGGATCGACCATCGTCCCCGTGGGCTGACCGGGGTCGGTACCGTCGGGGGCGTGATCACTCTGCCTCGCTACCAGCCCATGCTGGCGACGGCATGGCCGCGCCCCTTTGTGGACTCGGGGTGGCACTTCGAACCGAAGTGGGATGGCATCAGGGGCATCCTCACCTGGGATGGCCGGGCGGTGACGATCCACACCCGCACCGACGCCGAGGTGGCTGGGCGCTACCCCGAACTGGTCCTTCCATCCGCGACACCGCCCTGCGTCCTCGATGGCGAGGTGGTGGTGCTCTCCGATGGGCGCGCCTCGTTCGAGCGCCTGCAGCAGCGCTTCGCCCTGACTCCCGCCGGATTGCGGGATCACCCGGTGTCGTTCGTGGCCTTCGATCTGGTGCACCTCGGGGCGCGGTCCCTCGTCGAGGCGCCGATCGAAGAGCGTCGGTCACTCCTAGCCGACCTCGGTCTGGAGGCGCCGTTCGTCACCGTGGCTCCCGTCGATGACGGCTTTGCCCTGTGGAATGTCGTGGTGGCACGCGACCTCGAGGGGATGGTGGCCAAGCGGGCGGAGAGTCCGTACCGGCCCGGGGTCCGGTCCGCCGACTGGCGCAAGGTGGCGCACCTCCACACCGTCAAGGGAGTGGTCGGTGGCTACACCCGCGGCGAGGGTGGCCGGGCGGACACCCTCGGCGCGCTGGTACTCGGTCTGTGGGACGGTCCGCGGTTGCGCTGGATCGGCAACGTCGGCACCGGTTTCGGTGACCGCGACCTCGTCGCCATTCGTGGCGCCCTCGATGAGATGAGCCGTGCCGACAGCGTGTTCCATCCGGATCCGGAACTGCCACCGATGGTCGCAGTGGAGCCGGTGCTGGTGGCTGCGGTGGACTACCGCAACTGGACCACCGCCGGCCGCATCCGCCACCCACGCTTCAAGGGATTCACCGACGATGCGGGGGAGAGCCTCGGGTGGGAGTCCGAGGGGCCGGGGTGACGTGGGTTCCGGCTGCCGGAGCCCCGCTCGATCACCTCCCAGACCGGTGCCTCCCCCAAGGGCGGTCATGTGCCACGATGTCGGGTGTCACCGATGTCGAGGGGGTGTCGCCGTGAATCCCGCCGCCAGCATCATTCGGGACGCCACCGACGAGTGCGGTGCGTCGTCGCCGTGGACTGCCGCCGCCGGCGCTCCGGGACGAATCAGGTACCTCAGGACACTGGTTGCGGCTCTCGTGGTGACGGCATGCGGAGGGGGGCCACCGCCGCCGTCGACGACGATTGCCGCGGCGACGGAAGCAACCACGACCACCGTGACGACCACGATGGTCACCACGACCTCGTCGCCCTCGGCAGTCTCGACCACGGTCACGACAGGCCAGATCCAGGCTCCGCTGCATCGCATCGCGGTTCGGGTTGTCGACGGCGTCGGCGAGTTCATTGACCGGTCGACCGGCGAGTCCTTCGTTCCCCGAGGAAACAACTACATCCGACTGGCGTCCCAGCGCAAGATGGATGGTTCGACCACGTTTGGCCACGCGCTGTTCGACCCGGGACGCTACGACTCTGGAGTGGTCGCCTCGGATCTCGTACGCATGCACAACGACGGCTACAACGTCGTGCGGGTGTTTCTCAGCCCCGACACCATGGGGACGGTGTCCGGTGGACTCGATGACGGCTATGTGGGGAACCTTGTCGACTTCCTCGACCACGCCGCCGAGAGCGAGATGTACGTGGTATTCACGCTCGATTGGCTGCCCGGGGGCAGGTACGGGGCGATCCTCGACGCCGACTGCTGCACCGAATTCGCCCTCATGAATGCCAACTTCCTGCCCCCTGCCGGCGTGCAGGCCAACGCCGAGTTCTTCCACGACCTGGCGACCGAGTTGATCCGCCGCCGGGCACGCACCGAATTCGTGCTGTCCTACCAGGTGCGCAACGAAATGTTCTTCGACTCGGATCAACCCCCTCTGTCCTTCACCACAGGCCTCGTGACCACCGCCAACGGCCACACCTACGACATGGCGAGTGCCACCGACAAGGAGGCGATGATCACGGAAGGCGCGGTGTTCTTCCTCGATTCGGTGGCTGGAGCCATTCGCCAGGCCGACCCGACTGCCCTGGTGAGTGTCGGGCTGTTCGTGCCTCACGGCCCCAACCCGGTCCGCCAGGGAGATCCCCGCGTCGTGGTGAGCGGCCCGGTGATCTGGGAATCGTCACTCGACTTCGTGGACCTGCACGCCTATGCGGGTTTCGGATTCAGCCTCGAGAAACATGTGGAGAACTTCGGGATCGCCGGCATGGAGCAGCGCCCCATCGTGATGGGGGAGTTCGGCGGCGAGGTCAGTCGGTTTCCATCGATCGCGGACGCCGCGTTTGCCTTCCGCGATTGGCAGGTCGAGTCGTGCGGATTCGGATTCGACGGATGGTTCTTCTGGACCTGGGACCTCGACGAACAGCCCGACTTCTTCAATGTGCTGATGGAGGGCGGGGCGATCAACGGAGTTCTGGCACCAGTGGTACGGCCGGATCCGTGCACGCCGTAGTCCGTTCCCTGTCCCGCGTACCGGGTGGCGGGTATCGGCCTACCCCGCCTTGCGTTTCGCCTTGGTCGCCTCGACGCTGGCCTTGAGGGCCTCCATGAGATCGACCACGCCCGTGGGTTGCGGCGTGATGGCCGAGACGATCTCCTGGCCGTCCATCTTGCGCCGGGCCAGTTCCTCGACCGCCTCGCGGGAGTCGTCGACCCACTGGGTGGGATCGAAGGGGGCGGTGAGGTTGTCGATGATCATCTCCGCCATCCGCACCTCTTCGGGGCGCACCTCCACCGGTTCGGCGAGTTCTTCGAATTCGGGTTCGCGAATCTCGTCGGGCCAGTACATCGTCTCCATCACGATCACGCCGTCCTCGGTGCGCAGGGTGGCGGGATACTCCCGGTCCCGGATCGCCACGCGAGCCAGCCCGACCATGCCCCGGGTTTGCAGGGCCTGAGCGAGGATGCGGTAGGCCTTGATCCCGGTCTTTTCGGGCGACAGGTAGTACGAGGAGCGGTAGAAGATCGGGTCGATCTCCTCCGACTTCACGAACTGCACGACATCCACCATGCCTGCGCTCTTCACCTTCAGCGCGGCCTCGAGCTCGTCATCGGTGAAGACGACGTAGCGGTCCTTCTCGAACTCGTAGCCTTTGACGATCTCCTCGAACGGCACTTCCTGGCCGTCGCTTTCGGCGACCCGCTTGTACTTGATGCGGGAATGGTCGCCCTGGCGCAACTGGCGGAACTTGGGTCGCAGGTCGTCGGTGGCGGTGTACAGCCCCACGGGGATGGTGACCAGCCCGAAAGAAATGGCGCCTTTCCAGATGGGACGCATGGCGAAGCCCCTCAGATCGCGAAAGTGAATCATAAGCGCGAGGTGGTCATCAGTCATCAGTCGTCAGTCATCAGCCCGAATCTGGCTGAGGACTGACGACTGAGGACTCCAACCTTTCTGTCCGCTACCTTCATCGCTCGTGTCTGACTCTGCCGCGTCCGCACCTGTCCTCGATCGCCGCAGCGTCATCATCTATGTGTCGGCGACGGTGCTGCTGGTCGTGTTCAACTATTGGGCCTTGCCGTCGTGGTTTCTCGGCACCTCGTTTCCCGATCGCATCGTGGAGCGCCTCGGCGAGGATTCGGCGCAGTACCGCGAGTTGCTCGGCTACCAGTACTGGGGGGTGGCGAGCATCGTGTTGCGGGTGTTGGTGCCGGCGGCGCTGATGGTCTTCGTGCTGCGGGAGCGGCCCCGCGACTTCGGCTTCCGTCTGCGCGGGCAGTGGCCGCAGCTTCGTCCCTACCTCATCGCCCTGGGCCTGATGATCCCGGTGCTGTTTCTGGCATCGGGACTCGGATCGTTCCAGGCGAAGTATCCGCTCTACGACGCGGCCGTGTTGGGAGGGTGGCATTTTTGGGGCTATCACCTCTTCTACGGCCTGCAGTTTCTCGGCCTCGAGGCGTTCTTCCGGGGTTACCTGCTCTTCGGGCTGTATCCCCGCCTCGGCAACCACGCCATCGCCGTGATGATGATCCCGTACGTGATGATCCACTTCGGCAAGCCGGCGCCCGAGACCTTCTCCGCGATCGTGGCCGGGTTCGTACTCGGGTACCTGGCGCTGAAGTCGAAGTCGTTCCTATGGGGATGGATGCTGCACTGGGGGGTGGCCATCACCATGGACGTGATGGTGATCGGCCGCGAGGTCGGATTCGGCAAGATCGCGGAGGTGCTGTTCTAGCCGCCGGTGCCTGGATCGAGCCGAACCGCTCCGCTGATGATGTCTGCTCGCAGCGCCTCGATCTCGGCGGCCAGCTCCGCGGGTACCGCATCGGCGAACTCATGGAATGGGGCGAGGCCGACCCCGTCGTTCTTCAGGGTGCCCAGGTACTGACTTCCGGGGGCGTTGATGACGACGATGTTCTGGATCGTCTTGTACACCGCGACGTCGAAGCGCTTCAGGATCGAGGTGAGCAGGACGTCGGTGCAGTCAGGGGCGGAGAAGAACCAGTCCCAATGGGTTCCGATCACGGCGACTCCACCACCAGCCTCGGTCGCGGCCCGGCAGGCGCCCTCGCCGGCCCGATCGGCCACCGGAAGGATGATGTCTGCCCCGGCATCGATCAGGTCGAGGGTGAACTCGTAGGCCTTGTCCTTCGAGGCGAAGTCGGCGGTGAAGAGGCCGTCGGTTCCGTTCCAGCCCTCGACGGTGGTGACGGTGCCGTGGATACCGTCGTAGTGGAGCGCCCCCTTACGGAAGCCCTCCATGAAGATCGTCACCGGGGGGATGTTCAGACCACCGAAGGTGCCGATGACGTGGGTGGTCGACATCCCGGCCGCCAGGTAGCCGGCCAGGAATGCCGCCTCATCGACCTGGAAGGTCAGTCCGCGCACGTTGTCCACCGGCGGGTCACCCCAGGGGTCGAAGGCGCCCACGGGGTAGTCGACGATGGCAAAGAACTGGTCCGGGTTGGCTCGTGCCGCAGAGGCGGTGTCGTTGGCGAGCAGGGCGCCCGTGGTGACGATCAGGTCGCACCCTTGCTCGATGAACGTGGCGAGGTGGCGGGGGTAGTTGGCGGTGTCGTTCGAGGCGAGGAAGTCGATGACCACGTCGAACTCGGCCGCGGCTTGTTCCATGCCGGCCCGGGTGGCCTGGTTCACCGCGGCGTCGTCGATGCCGCCGAAATCGGAGATCTGACAGGCCGTCACCACGTCCTCGGCGACGGTGGTGGTCGTGGTGCCCTCGATCGTCGTCGTGGTGGCGTCGCTGGTGGTGGTGGTGATGGCGCTGGTGACCGTGGTCTCGGTCGACGGGTCGGAGGAACATGCCCCTGCGGCGAGGGCCACGGCGAGCATGGCCGCGCCCCAGCGCCGCCGACGGCGGGTGGAGACGGGGAACTCGGCTGGCGCCGGATGCACGGCGGGCTCCTG
>CAYYIA010000082.1:0-7664 GCA_964471875.1 uncultured Acidimicrobiia bacterium | reverse complement strand
GAATATCACATATCTTCCGCTACCGCTCACAGTCGCGCAGTGGCGCCTCCGCACTGCAGCGGTCGGTGCCTTCGTCGCCGAGGAGGACGTCGCGGGTGTCGCCGCCCAGGGTGTCACCGCCCTCGCCGCCGCTCACCAGATCCCGACCGCCGCCCCCATCGATGACGTCGGCGCCGCCTGCTCCGCAGATGATGTCGTCGCCACCACCCCCGTCGATACGGTCTGACCCGGAGCGGCCCACGATGACGTCGGCGGCCTCGGTGCCGGTGATCACGTCGTCGCCGGCGGTGCCGAGGATCGTGGCGCGCCGTCCCTCACAGGAGACCTCGGGCCACGGTGACTCGACGAGCGCCACGTCGCGCGGGTCGAGCGCCAGCGCTCGCGACAGGGTGCGTTGCAGTGAGTCCTCGAGTGCGGTCCGCGACCCGGCACCGCTGAGCAGGGCGTCGGTCACCGGCAGGATGCGATAGCTGCGGAACTCCACCCATGTCGGGACGAGGTCGATGGCGTCCACCCCAAACGATCCGTCGTCGCGCTCGGAGACCCGCACCCGGACCAGGAGCCCATCCTCGGTGGCAAAGTAGTTGGGACCCCAGCGGGAGAACTGGTTGGTGAGATGGTTGCCCATCCCGTAGACCACGAACTTGTCGCCGATCCGGTCGATCGGTTGCACCACGTGGGCGTGGTGGCCGAGGATGAGATCGACGTCGTCCGAGGCGAGCAGGGTCGTCGCCAGCGACTGCTGCATCCCCGTCGGATACACCACGTTCTCCTCGCCCCAGTGCAGCGACACGATCGTGAACTCCGAACCGTGCTCCCGGGCCCAGGCGGCGTCGGAGAGGATCGCGGCGGCATCGATCACGTTCACTGCCCACGGCCGGTCTGCAGGCACGGGCAAGCCATTGGTGCCGTAGGTGTACGACAGGTGGCCGACTGCCACCCCGTTCACGTCGTAGATCTCGGGGAAGCGCTCGTCAGGGGTGCGGGCGGTGCCCGTATGGGCCACCCCGGCGGCGTCGAGCACGTCGAGGGTGCTCACTACTCCCGGCCAATCGCCGTCCATGGCGTGATTGCTCGCCGTCGAGCAGGTGTCCCACCCGGCGGCGACGATGGCATCGGCGATCTCGCGCGGCCCGATGAACCGGGGATAGCCGGAGATCCCGGTGTTCGTGGCGCTGAGCGTCCCCTCCATGTGGCAGATGGCGAGATCGGCGCTGGAGACCCACGGCTCGATGTCGGCCACCATCGGGGTGAAGTCCCAACCGGCCCCGGGGAGGTACTCGCTCGCGGTTCGAACGAGGGCCTCGTGGGGGATGATGTCGCCGGCGGCCGCGATGGTGAACGCTCGCCCGGGCGTCGGCTGCGACCTCGCCGGGGAGACGCAGGCCACGATCACGGCGGCCGCGATCCCCACGATGCGGATTCTCATCGGGACCAGCGTATCGGTCAGACCTCGTCGCCGGGGGTACGGTCCCGCAGGTACCGCTCGATTTCGGCGGCGATTTCGGCGCCGCTGGCGACTTCACCCGAGGCGTCGTACAGCTCCTCGAGCCGGCTCACGACCTCGCGGACGTTGGGCTGGTCGTCGAGGGCTGCGTCGAGGTGGCGCCGCTGCTCGGCGGCTTCGGCGACCAGGGTTCCCAGGGGGACGCCCACCCCGAGGTAGCGCGCCACTCGCTCCACCAGCGTGAGCACCGCTGGGTGGTAGATCCCCGCCACGTAATGGGGCACCCGGGCCCAGAAGCCCACGGTCGGGATGCCCCGCTCGGCGATGGCCCGCTCGACCACCGAGGCGGCCGAGGCAGGGACCCGGAGCGTTCCGGCAGGGAAGTTGGCGTCTTCGGCGAGAAGGTCGGGTCGCGACGAGGTCGTGACGACGATGGTGGGCCGGGTGTGTGGGGCCGCCCAGGGGATGCCGCCGAGAGAGACCTGCTGGACGACTCCGAGATCGGTGGCGAGGTCCGCCACCGCCTCGCCGAACTTCCGCCAATGCCAGTTCGGCTCGGGTCCGGCGAGGACGAGGAGGTCGCGACCGTCGACGCGCCGGCGCCGGAGCACCGTCGCCGGCCACTCGATCGTGTCGATGATCCCCTCGTTGAACTCGAGGGTCGGTCGGTTGACCCGGTAGTCATAGAGCAGGTCGGAGTCGAACCGGGCCACCTCGACGGCATCGGCGGCGATGTGCTCAGCTGTTGCCGTCCCGGCCCCGCCGGCGCTCACCCAGCCGTTGAAGGCGACAACGAGCGCCGGTGCGACGAGGGTCTCGTGATCGACTCGCTGGTACATCGAGGCTCACGGTGCGTCAGGACAGCCATCTGCCCCGGCGCCCACGTAACGGATGCGGCTGGCGGCGCCATCGGGGGAGTCCGCCGAGCCGGAGAGATCGAACGCGAACACGAGATCGCCCTCGCGTACCACACCGAGATCGGGATTCTCGAACGTGGGATCGTCGTACACCGCGATGAAGTCGTCGAGGGTCGAGCCGATCGACAGGCCATCGGGGGTGTCCAGACCACGGGCGATGGGGTCGAGCGACCCGAGGTCGAGTGACCGATAGGCGTACTGCGAGAAGTACGGAGTCCCACCGGTGTCGGTGAAGTCCGCGATGAAGAGCGCCGGATGGTTGGTCCCCCCGGAGGCGCCCTGGATGATCCATGAGACGTGACGGTTGCTGCCGGTGCACTCGGCAACGGCGTCCTGCCATCCGCTGTCCTCGAACGGCGGGCCGAGGAGCAGTGCGATCACGGCCACCGTGTTGACCGGGTCCTGGCCGAGCGTGGCGATGCCGATACCGTCCTCTTCCAGGACCATCGGTCCGAAGTCGGACACGAGAACGTTTGGTGACCGCAGGGAGGCGGCGATGCGGAACGAAGTTGCGGTGGTCGCCTCGATGCGGATGGTGTAGGCCTGAGCGACGTCGAGTTCGACCTCGGTGGAGGTGCCGTTCACCGTGGTCTCCACCTCGGAGCCATCGGCGGCGAGCACGGTGATCGTCACCACGCCATCGACGCCGCCGAGGGTGAGCACCTGTCCGCCCGCGGCGGCGAACTCGAAGATCTCCGGGTCTCCGACGTCGGCGTTGCCGCCGAACTCGAGGGCGAACACGCCCTCCGGAAAGGTCAGCGGCCGTGGCTGGTTGCAGTCGCGGGCGAGTGACGCAAAGGTGTCTTCGTCGGGATCACCCGAGGGCACCCGTCGCAGTTCCGCCTGGTAGTAGGCGACGGCATCGGCGGTGATCGGCCCGAAGTTGCCGTCGACCGAGACCTTGGCGCCGGGTGTCGGCTCGTCGTGTCCGGTGCACACCAGATAGAACTGCAAGGCCTCCACGTAGGAGCCGCGTTCACCCTGCACCACGAACGGGGTCGAGTTCGGGATGAGGGTGATCCGGCCACCAAGGGTCGTGGATACTGCCACGGTCGTGGTGGTGGAGGTGGTGGTGGGCAGGGTGGCCGCGGTGCACGATGCCGCCACGACGGCGAGCACCCCGAGGAACCCCAGCCGGAATGCGTTCACGGGCTCACTCTACGCCGCAACCCGTGATTGCTCAGGGTGGTCCGGCCGGATGCCGATACCAGCCAGGTGACCGTCATCACCGGGTCAGGTACCCACGCGCTCGAATCGCCCACACCCACCGTGATCGGGGAGTGGGCTGCCCTCGCCACCGTCACGGGTGCCGAACCCTTCTCGCACCCCGAGTGGGTCATGGCGTGGGGTCGGGCGTTCGGGAATGCGGTCCACCTTGCCACCCTGCGACGGGAGGGACGGCTCGTCGCCGCCTATCCGGTGGTGGCCAGGGGAGGCCGGGGCTGGCGAGCGGCTGCGGACTGGCACACCCCGCACCTCGACGCGGTCGGTGAACCCCCCGCTGTCGGCGAACTCTTCGATCGGCTGGTCGGCCGGCGGCGGCGGGTCTCCTTCGACTTTGCCACCGGGACGACGGCCGAACTCGCCCGAGCGTCGCTCGCCTCGGCCGGCTACCGCAACCGGGAACGGGTTCGCCAGGAGTCGCCCTGGATCGATCTCACCGGCGGATGGGAGGCCTACCACGAGACGATTCCGAGCAGGAAGTGGCGGGAGATCCGCCGCCGCCATCGTCGCCTCGAAGCCGAAGGAGCCGTCACCTACTCGCACCACGATGGGTCGATGGACCTCACCGAACTCCTCACCGAGGGGTTTGCGGTCGAGGGCTCTGGCTGGAAAGAGGCCTCGGGAACAGCCGTGCGGTCCGACCCTCGTGTGGAGGCCTTCTATCGCGATGTCGCCGGATGGGCGGCGAGCCAGGGCGTGCTCCGGCTCAACTTCCTCCGTCTTGCTGGTCGAGCGATTGCATTCGACCTTGCCTTCGTGGCCAACGGTGCCGAGTGGCTGCTCAAGACCGGGTTCGATCCTGCTCTGTCCTCGTTCTCCCCTGGGTCGCTGCTGCGTGCCGAGGTCCTGGAGCGCGCCTTCGCCGACGGTCTGGCACGGTACGAGTTCCTCGGCGCCGCTGCCCCCTGGAAACTGGAGTGGACCGACCGCACCCGCGACGTCGTGCTCTGCGATGGGTTCCCGCCGGGGGTCTGGGGGACCCTCGAGCTGGTTGGGGCCCGTCTGGCGCGACGACTCGACGTCACCCTTCACCGGCGCCGCTGACCCGCCCGGGGTCCTCCCCGGGTTGACGGATGCGGTCTGCCACCGCATTCTGGGCCGGACACAGGAGGCCAGGCATGCGTGAAGCGGTGATCGTGTCGACGGCGCGGACGCCGATCGGCCGGGCATATCGGGGGGCGTTCAACAACATCGAGGGGCCATCGCTGGCTGCCCACTCCATTCGGGCTGCGGTGGCTCGCGCCGGAGTCGACGCAGACGAGCCCGATGACGTGATCATGGGCAACGCGCTCACGCAGGGGACGACGGGGTTCAATGTCGCCCGCCAGGCGGCACTCGCTGCCGGTCTCGCCGAGACGGTGAGCGGCATGACGGTCGATCGCCAATGCTCCTCGGGGATGATGGCCATCGCCATCGCCGCCAAGCAGGTGATCCACGACTCGATGGCGGTCGTCGTCGCGGGAGGTCTCGAGTCGATCAGCCTCGTGCAGAACCAGAACATGAACCAGTACCGCGCCATGGATCCTGCTCTGCTGGCGCTCCAACCCAACATGTACATGCCGATGCTCCACACCGCCGAGGTGGTTGCGGAGCGCTACGGCGTCTCGCGGGAACTCCAGGACGCCTACTCCCTCCAGAGTCAGCAGCGAACCGCCGCTGCCCAGGAAGCCGGTCGCTTCGACGACGAGATCGTCGCCGTGACCGCGATGAAGCTGGTCAAGGACAAGGAGACGGGGGTCGAGTCGACCGTCGAGGTGACGCTCGGCAAGGATGAGGGAAATCGGCCCGACACCACGGCCGAAGGGCTGGCCTCATTGGCGCCGGTTCTCGGGGGCACGATCACCGCAGGCAACGCCAGCCAACTCTCCGACGGGGCCTCGGCGTGTGTGGTGATGGAGGCGAAGCTGGCCGAGCGGCGGGGGCTGCAGCCCCTCGGCTACTACCGGGCGATAGCGGTGGCCGGGTGCGCCCCCGACGAGATGGGGATCGGCCCGGTGTTTGCGGTGCCCAAGCTGCTCGAGCGGGCCGGGCTCACCGTGGGCGACATCGGGTTGTGGGAGCTCAACGAGGCCTTCGCCGTACAGGTGGTGTATTGCCGTGACCGGCTCGGCATCCCCGACGAACTGCTCAACGTCGACGGGGGGGCGATCTCGATCGGGCATCCCTACGGAATGAGCGGTGCCCGCATGGTTGGTCATGCCCTCATCGAGGGCAAGCGCCGTGGTGCTCGCTACGTCGTGGTCACGATGTGCATCGGCGGCGGGATGGGCGCCGCCGGCCTGTTCGAAGTGGCCTGAGGTCCCACAACCCGCCGAACGGGTGGGACACAGAGGCCAACCGGCCCTGGTGCCGAACGCCGGACTCCGGCTGAATGCGCACATCCCTGGAGGGAGGCGTCGGCGACGGCGCCTCCCTTCGTTGCGTTCAAGGAGGCCTCAATGAAGAAGTGGATCCTGCCGGGACTCGTGATGCTGGTCGGCGCCGCGCTGATCGCCGTCGCCGTGTTCCGCAATCTGTTTGCGGTCGGACCGGCATTCGAGTCGATGATCGAAGACTTCCGGCCGTGGCTCACCGACGATTCCATCGCAGCGCTCCGCACGGACCTGGGGGGACTCGAGGGAGCGGTCACCGAATTCGAGTCGGCGATGGCGCCCGCACTCGCCACCCAGCTGGGGATGACCCCGGAGGAGTTCAGCGGGATGGTGGCGGCGCAGTTCCCGGCCGTGGCGACCGGCATGGCGACGGTGCCCGAAGCGGCGGGTTCGTTCAGCGGCATCATCGATCTGCTCGATGCCCAGCAGGACAACTTCGCCTCCGCGGATGCCATCCCGACCACGAGCCTTCCCGCAACCACCGTGCCATGGGGCATGGTGCTGGCGGGAGCTCTGGCGATCGGCTTCGGACTCCTGATGGCGTTCGGCAAGTCCCGGCTCGGCGCCGTTGCCGCCCTGGTGCTCGGGATCCTGCTGGTGGCGGCGCCCCTGGTGCTGTCGCTTCCGGACAAGGCGCAGGGTGCCGACGACCTCAACGCCGCACTGAAGCCGGTGTACAACGCCGAGTTGGTCGGCGGAGCCTCCGGAGCGCTCGAGGTGATCGGTGCCATGGGCGACGAGATGGGCACCAGCATGCTGCCCGGACTCGGGATGATGCTGGGGATGGACGAAGCCCAGGTCCAGGCGTTCCTGGGTCAGAACTTCCCCGCCATCGCCGGAGCGATGGGCACTCTTCCCGACGCCATGGGGCGGTTCGGGGGGATGGTCGCTGCCTTCGCCGACAACCTCGACAACTACGACGTGCTCAAGCCGGTGGCGTTTGTGCCCATCGTGTGGACGCTGGTGGCTGCCGGAGGGGCGCTCGTGATCCTGGGTGGTCTCGGCCTGATGCGTCGCCAGACTGCTTGATCGAATCCAGAGACGCGATGCGGGGGAGCCACCCGGCTCCCCCGCATCGCGTTGGCAGAGGTTGGCAAGGCGTCAGGCCCTTTGGTCTCGGACCCGGGACCTCCGCCTCTGACCCGAGCCCCTGGCGAGGCATACGGTGCGGGAGATGCACCAGATGCACCAGAAGCGGCACAGGGGGCAGGAGTGACGACCTACCTCACCGCCAAGGACCTCCAGGATCTCATCCGGGTCGACAAGTCGACCATCTATCGGATGGCAGAGGATGGCCGTCTCCCCGCCGTCAAGGTGGGCCGGCAGTGGCGGTTTCCCGAGCGTGAGGTGATGGGCTGGCTGGGAGCCGACACGGGAAGCGCCCCGATGCACGTCGAGCACAACCTGCGTGAATTGGTCTCACCGGAACTGGCCGCCTCCGTGGCGGACCTCACTGCCGCCGCCCTCGGAGTCACCGTGGTGATCACCGACATGGACGGCCGGCCGCTCGCTCCCGTCGCCAACCCCTGTGGCCTCTTCGACGCCGTGGCGGCGGATCCCGCGGTGCTCCCGCGCTGCATCGCCACGTGGCGCAAGTACGGCTCGGTTCCCGACCTGGTTCCCCGGTTCGGGCCGAGCGAGTTCGGATTCCTCTGCGCCCGGGCGTTCGTGCGCCGCGACAGCAGGCTGCTCGGCATGGTCATC
>CAYYIA010000081.1:0-7695 GCA_964471875.1 uncultured Acidimicrobiia bacterium | reverse complement strand
CCTTGGGATCCTCCCGGTGACCGGCATCCCGCTCCCGTTCATCTCGTTCGGCGGTTCGTTCTACATGTCGATGGGGCTCTGCATCGGTGTGGTCAACTCGATCTGGATGCGTCGTGCCCGCGTCCCCGGCCAGAGGCAGATGCCGGAGTAGCGGGTGCCGGGCACCGGATTCCGGATGCCAGATTCCAGATACCAGACGCCAGATTCCAGATCGAACCCGCGAGGGTACGGCACTCTCCGTCCGGCACCCGGTACCCGGCACCCACGCCTGGCATCTGGCATCTGGCATCTGGCGTCTACTCTCCTCCCCATGGACCGTCGCGACGAACGAGGCTGGGTCGAGGTCATCTGCGGTCCCATGTTCTCCGGCAAGTCCGAGGAGCTGATTCGGCGCATCACGCGGTATGCCATCGCCCGCGTTCCCACCCAGACGTTCAAGCCGGTGATCGACGTCCGTTTCGCCACCCACGAGGTGGTGTCGCATTCGTCGCTCTCCACGGCTGCTGAACCGGTCGCCACGAGCGACGAGTTGCTCGCCAAGGTGAAGGTGCCCACGGTGGTCGTGGGCATCGACGAGGCGCAGTTCTTCGACCAGGGGTTGGTGGCGGTGGTCGACCGTCTCGCTGCCGCCGGCAAGAAGGTGATCGTGGCGGGCCTCGACCTCGACTATCTCGGACGGCCGTTCGAGCCGATCCCGACCCTGATGCTCCGGGCCGAGTACGTCACGAAGAGCCTGGCGGTGTGTCACCGGTGCGGCGGTGCGGGGATGTTCACCCAACGGGTGATCCAATCCGACGAGTTGGTCGTGCTGGGTGCCGAGGGCGCCTACGAGTCACGGTGTCGGCGGTGCTACGACCCCACCGAGGGGCAGCAGGCACGCCTGGACATCGGTGGCTGACGGCGGTTCTCGGTCCCGGCCGTGCCGCCGTGTAGACTGACCTCTCAGCGGGTAGTTCCCGGCGGCCTCGCCGCCTCCATCCGCTCAAGCCGGAGTCATGCCGATGCCGATGTTCCACACCGAGTCGATCACCGCGGCGCCATCCTCGCGCCCGGCCCCCTCGAGGAGCAGCGCGCGGCGGTTCCGGGAAGCACCGTCGTTCGATAGTCGCCCGCCATCGCGGGCGCCGAAGGGATTTCCCCATGGGGTTGTTTCGCAAGAACCGCGCGCAGGTGATCCGGCGGGGGGTCGGAGAGCGGGCCGTCGAGGAGCGCAAGACACGACGCGTCGGCGGTAGCACCGTCGAGATTCGCCGGGTGACCGAGGTCGTCGCCGAGTCGACCAAGCAGAAGCCGCGGGAGCGGCGCCGTTCCGAGGGTTCCCGTCGCGCCCCCCGCGTCTCGCGGGGCCGGACGGCGACCCGGCCGATTCCCGAGTACATCGCCCCGCCGCCCAGCACCGAGCGCAAGCAGATGCTGGTGCGACGCACCCCCCATCAGACCCAGATCGTGGTCCTCGAGGGGGCTCTGCTCGTCGAGCACTACGTGGCCCGTTCCGACCGGCCGTCGTTGACGAACAACATCTACCTCGGCAAGGTGCGCAACGTGCTGCCCGGAATGGAGGCCGCCTTCGTCGACTTCGGCGAGCCGAAGAACGGGGTGCTCTATGCCGGCGATGTCGCCGGCAACGGTTCCGGCCAGAAGCGCCAGCGCATCGAGAAGGCCCTCAAGACCGGCGATGAGCTCCTCGTCCAGGTCGAGAAGGACGCCATGGGTCACAAGGGGGCCCGGCTCACCAATCAGATCAACCTCTCGGGTCGGTATGTGGTGCTGGATCCCAACGTCGACAAGCCGTCGGTGAGCCGCCGACTCTCCGACGCCGAGCGCGAGCGGCTCAAGGAGATCGCGCGACAGCTGATCGCCGAGTTCGAACTGGGCGGCTTCGGGATGATCGTGCGTACCGCAGCCGAGGGCGCCTCCAAGGAGGACATCGCGGTCGACATCGAGCGGCTACTCCAGGTCTGGGCGGACATCCAGGAGTCGCTCCCCAAGGGAGGGGCTCCCCGGCTCATCTACGAGGAGCCGCCTCTCGTCATCCGCGTCATCCGCGAGCACTTCACCCGCGACTTCCGTCGCCTGCTCATCGACGACAAGGGGACCTTCGACGAGGTCGTCGCCTATCTCGAGGCGACCGATCCCGACCTCGTCTCCCGGGTGGCCCTGTACGACGAGGAACTCCCCATTTTCGAGCGGTTTCACGTCGAGGACCAGCTGCGCAAGGCCCTGGACCGCAAGGTGTGGTTGCCCTCGGGTGGCCACATCGTCGTCGACCGGACCGAGGCGCTGACGGTGATCGACGTGAACACTGGGCGCTTCGTGGGCCACTCCAATCTCGAGGAGACCGTCCTGCAGAACAACCTCGAGGCCGCCGCGGAGATCGCCCATCAGCTGCGGCTGCGCGACATCGGCGGGATCATCGTCATCGACTTCATCGACATGGAGATCACGAAGAACCGAGATGCCGTGCTGCAGAAGCTCCGGGAGGAGCTCGCCCGGGACAAGACCCGGACCCAGGTCTTCGAGGTCTCCAATCTCGGCCTGGTCGAGATGACCCGGAAAAACGAGTCGGAAGGCCTCCTCGAGTCGTTCAGCCACGTGTGCCCGGCGTGTGCCGGCCGCGGCGTGGTCCTCTTCGAGGATGCGGCGACCGCCGGGGCAGCTATGCCGGTCGCCAGGGGAGACGGCTGAGCCTCTGAGGGTCGGTGAGGGGCTATAGTGGCGCCCGTTCCCCGGCCTGAGGTCTCTTTCACCATGTACGCCATCATCCGCACCGGCGGCAAGCAAACCAAGGTCCACGAAGGCGATGTCATCGACGTCGAGCGCCTCCACGGCGACGGCGAGGTGACGTTCACCCCGTTGCTGGTCGTCGACGACAAGGGAAAGGTGACCTCGGGTCGCGATGAACTGCGCAACGCCAAGGTCACCGCTCGGGTGCTCGGTGCCACGGCCGGCGACAAGATCGAGATGTTCAAGTACAAGTCGAAGACCGGGTACCGCCTCCGTGGGGGACACCGGCAGAAGTACACCCGCCTCGAGGTGTTGAAGATCGAGGGTCCGAAGAAGGCCGCTGCTGCCAAGAAGGCGCCGGCCGAGGGCGAGGAGGGCTGACATGTCGAAGACCAAGGGCGGCGGCTCGACCAAGAACGGCCGCGAATCGCATGCCAAGCGGCTGGGGACCAAGGCCTTCGACGGCCAGGCCGTGGAAGCCGGTTCGATCATCATTCGCCAGCGGGGCACCAAGGTGCACCCTGGGGAGAACGTCGGCAAGGGCAGCGACGACACGCTGTTCGCCACCGCGACCGGCACGATTGCCTTTGGCTCCCGCCGCGGGCGTCGCGAGGTCAACGTCCGCACTGCGGACTGACGGCGCGGCTCGGCGCATGCCGTGTTCGTAGACGAAGTCCGGGTCCATCTCCGATCGGGTGATGGTGGTGCCGGTATCACCGCCTTTGTGAAGGCCCGGGGCCGCCCCCGGGGCAAGCCGCTCGGAGGCTCCGGAGGCCACGGTGGCGATGTCGTCGTCGAAGCCGACTCCTCCGTGTCCACGCTTCTCGACTTCCAGCGCCGCCCCCACCGCAAGGCCGACCCCGGCACCCACGGCAAGGGTGACCTCCAGCACGGGCGCCGCGGCAATGATCTCGTGCTCGCGGTGCCGCCGGGAACCGTGGTGCGGGATGCCACCGGGACGGTGATCGCCGATCTCGCCGCGCCGGGGCAGCGTGTGGTCGTCCTCAAAGGGGGCCGCGGCGGTCAAGGCAACGCCGGGCTCGCCGGTCCGGGGCGACTGTCGCCCAACTACTCGGAGCAGGGGGAGTACGGGGCCTCGGCCGACTTCGTGTTCGAACTCAAGGTGGTGGCGGATGCTGCCATCATCGGGTTCCCGAATGCGGGCAAGAGCACGCTCATCTCGCGGGTGTCGGCCGCCCGCCCCAAGATCGCCGACTATCCCTTCACCACCACGACCCCCAACCTCGGGGTCGTCGACGTCGATGGAAGACGGTTCGTGCTCGCCGACATCCCCGGCCTCATCGAGGGTGCCGCCGAGGGGAAGGGCCTCGGCCACGTGTTTCTCCGCCATGTGGAGCGCTGCCGGGCGCTGATCATCCTGCTCGACCCGTCGCCGCTCCAGGAGCTCACCTGTGTCCGCCAGCTCGGCGTGCTGCGAGACGAACTGCGCCGTCACGACCCGGCGCTGGCCGACCGCCCGTCGGTGGTGACCGTGGGGAAGGGCGATCTCGCCGAGGCGAGGGTCGCGGTGGACGAGCTCTTGGCCGCTGGCGTGGAACCCCTGGTGGTCTCGGGCGTCACCGGCGCAGGCATCGATGAGCTGATGCATGCGGTGGCCGACCTGGTGGGTCGCATCGACCGCCGCGGGGAAGGGGAGGGGTTCATCCTTCATCGTCCCATCGACGAGGGCTTCGAGATCGACCGGGTAGAGGGGCGTTGGATCGTCTCGGGGCGGCGCGCCGAGCGGGCGGTGGCCTTCGACGACCTCACCAAGCCCGAGGCCGCCGATCTGGCGGCCCGACGACTGGCCCACGCCGGGGTCGATGCGGAGTTGCGCCGCCGCGGGGCGGTCCCTGGCGACGAGGTCCAGATCGGGTCGATCGTCTTCGAGTTTCGTGACGAGA
Organism: uncultured Acidimicrobiia bacterium; assembly: GCA_964471875.1. Taxonomy (GTDB): domain Bacteria; phylum Actinomycetota; class Acidimicrobiia; order Spongiisociales; family UBA11373; genus UBA11373. Next base: position 3,067 of record CAYYIA010000081.1, on the reverse strand, counting down.
ACGCCGAGCCCGACGAGGACGAGTTCCACTGAACCAGGTCGAGGGACCGGGTTCTACCCCGGCCAGCCCTATCTGCGGCGGCGAGGTCTAGCTGCCGAGCTCGGCCAGATCCTCGGCGCTGAGGCACTCGAGCATCAGCGGCAGCAGCTCGGCGACCAACTCCGGGTCCTGGAAGGGGTCGCCCTCGCTCACGAACGACTCGGCGGTGGCGTCGCGGAAGGCGTCGCTCTCGAGCATGGTGTCGGCGAGGCAGCGGGCGGCGTCCTCCGAGAGCTCACCTTCGCCACCGAGCTCGCGGGCCAGGTCGTCGCCGAGGTCGACGCAGCCGAGCATGATGTCGACCACCTCACGACGCTCCCCGGCGGTGGCCGTGGCCATGAAGTCGGAGAAGTCGAGGTCCATCCCGGCGGTGATGCGCTCGCCGCCAAAGAGCTCGATGATGCCGATGGCGAAGCACTCGACTTCGTCGTCGGTCATGTCGAAGGTGCCCGAACCGGCCTGGTTCTCGGCGATGCGCTGCGACAGGTTGGCGACCATGGCGGGATCGGCGGCAGGGGCGTCATCGCCACAAGCTGCAGCGATGACGGCCACGACGATGGCAAGAGGGATCAGTCGGCGCATGGGGTCCTCCGTGATGTCGGGGGCGAGCATATCAACCTTCGACCCCGACACCTACACTCGACCCGTGCCGTCCCACCTGCCCTTCTCCGACCCCGCGGCGGTGGCTGCGGCCCTCGCCGGTGAGGGGTACCTGGCGGACGACCGGATCGCACAGGTGGTGTTTCTCTCCGCCCGTCTCGATAAGCCCGTGCTCGCCGAGGGGCCGGCCGGCGTGGGCAAGACCGAACTCGCCAAGGCGGTGGCATCGGCACTCGGCAGACCGCTGGTTCGGCTGCAGTGCTACGAGGGCCTCGACGAGTCGAAGGCGCTCTACGAGTGGAACTACCGCAAGCAACTCCTGCGTCTACAGGCTGATCAGGGGCGGGAATGGGCCGAGGTGGAGGCCGATATCTTCACCGAGGACTTCCTCCTCACCCGACCGTTGCTCGAAGCAATCCGGTCTCCCGAACCGGTGGTGCTGCTCATCGACGAGGTCGATCGTCTCGAAGTCGAGACGGAGGCGCTGCTGCTCGAGGTGCTCAGCGACTTCCAGGTGTCGATCCCCGAGCTCGGAACCATCCGCGCCGCCACCACCCCCTTCGTGGTGCTGACCTCGAACAACACCCGTGAGCTCTCCGAAGCCCTGAAACGCCGGTGCCTGTTCCTGCACATCGGCTATCCCACCGTCGAGCGCGAACGCGACATCCTGCTGGCCCGGGTACCCGGCCTGCAACCGGCGCTCGCCGATCGGGTGGCGCGACTCGTCGCCACCATCCGCGGCAAGGCGGTACGCAAGCCCCCGTCGGTGAGCGAGTCGATCGACTGGGTGCGCACACTGGTTGCGCTCGGGATCGGTGACCCGGATCGGGAGGCCGTCGAGCAGACCCTGCACGTGCTCCTCAAGCACCAGTCCGACATCGATCGAGTGGCGCGAGAGCTGGCCTCCGCCGGGGGCTGAGGTGGAGTTCCTCACCAGATTCGTGGACGAGCTGCGTCAGGTGGGGGTCCCGGTCTCGATGGTCGAAGCGATCGACGCCGCCCACGCCCTCGAGCACATCGACGTCGCCTCCCGTCCCATGATGAAGGCCGCATTGGGGGCAACCCTGGTCAAGAGCGCCCGGCACCTCCCCGCATTCGAGACGGCCTTCGAGGCCTACTTCTCGCTGTTGGGGCCAGTACCGGGATCCGCTGAAGCCGAAGAGCGGCTTCGCTCCGACCTGTCCGCCATCGGCGAGGGCGCCGGAGTCGGCGGCGACGCCGATCTCGATGCCCTGGTGGAGGCCCTGTTTCGGGCGCTGCGCGACGGCGATCCGGGTTTGGCCGGGGCGGTGGCGCGACAGGCGGTGTCCCGGCTCGCGGGCATCGAACCCGGTCGGCCCGTTGGCGGCGCCTACTACCTGTATCGCGTCCTCCGCAGCATCGATTTGGCGGCATTGGAGGAGCGCCTCATCGGTGACCTCGCTCCCGGCCCGGGAGCGTTCGAGCACCGTCTTGCCCAGGACGAGGCACAGCGGCGCATCGAGGAGTTTCGTGACGCGGTACGCGCCGAAATCCACCGGCGGCTCGTTGCGGACCGTGGCCACGAGGCCGTGGCACGCACCATGCGGCGCCCACTCGTCGAGGACCTCGACCTGATCAGCGCGACCCGAGACGATCTCGCCGCCATCGAGGCACTCGTGCACCCCCTCACCCGCAAGCTGGCGACACGACTGGCACGTCGCCGGCGCCTCGGGCGGATCGGGCGCCTCGACGTCCGCCGCACCGTGCGGCGTTCGCTGTCCACCGGTGGCGTGCCGGTGGATCCGCGCTTCCGGCGGCCGCGTGCCGGCCGCCCCGACATCGTGATCCTTGCCGACATCTCCGGATCGGTCGCCACGTTCGCCCGGTTCACCATGCAGATGGTGTTCGCGATGTCTGCTCAGTTCCGCCGGGTGCGGTCGTTCGCCTTCATCGACACCATCGACGAAGTCACCGACTTCTTCGGCCCAGGGGCGGACTTCGCCGAGGCCATGCGCCGCATCGGGTCCGAAGCGGGAGTGGTCTGGCTGGATGGACATTCGGACTACGGGAACGCCTTTCTGACCTTCAGGGAACGGTTCTCCGAGAGCATCTCACCGAAGACGACGGTGATCGTGACCGGAGATGCCCGCACCAACTACCACAACCCCAACGCGGCGGCCCTGGCCGACATCGCCGCCGGGGCTCGGGCCCTGTATTGGCTGAATCCCGAAGCGACGCGCTACTGGGATACGGGGGACTCGGTGATGGGGGCCTATTCCGCCGTCTGTGACGAGGTCCACGAAGTTCGCAATCTGCGCCAGCTGGCCGGGTTCGTGGAGCGAGTGGCACTTCCCGTCTCTCGGCCGGTTCGCCGGGAGGGCTGACCTCGGCCCTCAAGGACTCCCGGGCCGGTGTCGATACATGTTCAGCAAGTCCCGCAGTGAGGTTCCTGTGTCGTACCGAGTGC
>CAYYIA010000080.1:3223-7701 GCA_964471875.1 uncultured Acidimicrobiia bacterium | reverse complement strand
GCCGACAGGGCCACGACGGCCAACCACACCAGACGAGAGCGTTGCCGTTGGGCCATGAGCAAAACCTAATAGGGGGCTGGTCGGGGGACCCCAGCCCGCCGGTGCAGCACGGTCCAGGGCCCCGGCGATCGCCGAGTCGACACGGGCGAACCCTCGCAAGCGGACCCGACACATCAGGGAACCACGCCGTGGTCATTGACGGATGACGTCGCCCGGGCGCGCTGCCTCTACGCTCTCCACCGTGGTTCGGGCCTCGGCCTGGCATCCCGAGTCATTCCCGCCGTGCGGCTGATCTGCTGTGGGAGCGCGGTGCTCGGGGGTCGAGCGGTCGTCGGTTCCACGTTTTCCCTGGTCACAGGATGGTTTGCCCGCCCGGGTAGCTCAGTCGGTAGAGCGGCTCACTCGTAATGAGCAGGTCAGGAGTTCGATTCTCCTCCCGGGCTCTCGATTTCGGCGTCCCTGCCGAGGTCGCTGCTAACGAGGTGCGAACAGAGGCCACCGGGGGCGGGGGCCGGAGAGGCGACACCCTCGGCTCAGGCGTTGACGAAGATGGCTCGCGCTTGGCTTCGGCCGAGCGCGTTCACGGCACGGACCTCGACCCGGTGGCGCCCGGGCGGCAGGTCCCGTAAAACGGCATCGGTGCGGGCACCGCTCACCGATTGGGCCCTGCCGAGGTCTGGTAGGTCGACGCGGTAGCGGATGATCCGGGTGCCGCCGTCAAAGAACGGGGCCTGCCAGTCAAGGAACACGGCCCCGAAGGCCCGGCCGCCACGGAGCCGGGTGACAGGATCCGGGGTCTCGTCGGGGTCAAGGAACCTGGTGATGAACGGGAACGACGAGACCTCGGTGTAGATCCCCGGGTAGCGGGGCAGGGCACAGCCTTGGCCGGTGCTGACGATGCCGATCTGCAACCAGTCGTCGCCATCGGGGACCAGAAGCGGTCCGCCGCTGTCACCGTTACAGGAGTCTTCGCCGCCGTCGACCAGGTCACCGGCGCACACTGACTGTTCGGCGACCATCCAGTCGGGGAACCGGCGGTCGGGGTAGGCGGCCAGGCAGTCTGCGTCAGACACGACGGGCACCTCCACCTCGCGCAGCAGTCGTGGCAGGTCCTGCTGGCTGGGGAGGATGTTGCGGTCACCCCAGCCGGTGGTGGTGGCCATCGTGCCCGGCGGATACAGGGCCTCTTGGCCCGCGACGGCGGGGGTGACCGTGCTGTAGGGCAACTCGACTCCGAGTTGGATGATGGCGATGTCATTGACCAGCGCGAAGTCGTCGGTCTCGTCGTAGCCGGGGTGCACGCGGATCTGGCGGGCTCGGACCCGGCGGCCACCGCCGCCCTGCAGACGGTTCGTGCCAGCCAGGATGTCGATGTCGGCCGGCGTCCACGCCCTACCGCGGAAGAACACGCAATGACCGGCGGTCAGCACGGTGTCGGGGGAGATCAAGGTCCCGCCACAAATCGCTGCGTCTCGCCGGTCCCGAACATCGTGCAGCAGGAGCGCGACCTGGAACGGATACTCACCCGGATCGGCCAGGTGGCCGCCAATTACCTCGCCATCCGGTGCGGGCTCGGGGCTTGGTTGCCGAGCATCAGCCATCGTCGGCACCAGCAAGCCAACGATGACGATCACCACCGCGAGCAGCGGTCGCAGGCTCAGCCTCGCCAACGCGCCCCACCCCGTCCACAATGCGGTCATGGGCCCTCCCCAGTAGAACTGGGCCGCACCATAGATCTCGCCGACCTGCCATGTCGGGCGATGTGCTCAACACCAGCGCCACAGCGACGAGGACTTCCGCGGTCGGTTTCCGCCGCCGAACGACCGAATTGGCGATGCCATCGAGATCAGCCGCTCGGGGAGCCCCTAGGGGTCCGGCTTACGACTTCGGCGGGTCTCCCGGGTGTCTTGGAACGGTGTCACCCTTGGCTTCAGCCAGGCACGTTCCTCGGTTGAGAGTTGGAACCAGCGGGGGTTGGACACCATCTGGCGAAAATGGACGCCAGATCGGACAGGGGTGGGTGATCGTCGACTCATAACTCAGAAGCCTGTTTGCGTCATCGAAGCCTCGGGCGTCGGGATGATCGCTTGCGGGCTGACCATCCCGCGTTTACCGTGTAGATACCCGAGATGAAGCCTCACGTCCGGCGATGTGGGACCTTGGAAATCCGGGGCTGGGGGGGGATATGTCGGGTCCGGGGAAGCTGCAATTCTTCGGCGTCGCGTCCAAGGCGGCTATCGCCTTTCTGATCCTGGGTGGCGCCTCAACGGTCGCCGTGCCGGTGGAGTGGGCTGTGGCAGCGACGGTGACCGAGACGGGTCTCGGAACCTTGGGCGGCCCCTTCGGGGAGGCCTACGACATCAACGACAACGGTCAAATTGTCGGCTACAGCACCGGAACCGATGCCACCGGCGGCGATGACTTCCGGGCGTTCTCCTGGACCGAGGCTGGCGGGATGGTGCCCTTGGGCACCCTCGGGCGGACCGCCAGCGTGGCAACTGAGGTGAACAACAACGGCCAGGTCATCGGCTACACCACAGGCCCGCCGGCGAACCCCGGGCCCTTTCCCGGCGAGGAACCCCCGGTGTACGTCGGGTTCTCGTGGACCGAGGCGAGCGGGATGGTCAACCTCGGCACGCTCGGCGGCGAAGCCAGCTACCCGACCGGCATCAACGACAACGGCCAAGTCGTCGGCTACAGCGAAGATCAAGACGGTACGACGCACGCCTTCCTCTGGACGGAGGATGACGGGATGACCGACCTCGGCGCGCTCCCCGGCGGTTCGGCGAGCTACGCCAACGCGATCAGCGATGGCGGTCAGGTCGTCGGCCAGAGCGTGACCACGAGCGGGGAGAGCCACGCCTTCTCCTGGACGGCAGCCGATGGGTTCGTGGACATTGGCGCGCTGGCAGGGGTGGGCGCCTACTCGTCGGCCTATGCGGTGAACGACAGCAGCCAGGTCGTCGGCCAGTTCGCGCCCGCAGGCGGATTCGGGCGTGGGTTCTCGTGGACTCCAGGGGGAGGATTCGTGGACCTCGGCACGCTCGGCGGATCCACCAGTACCGCGCTCGCGGTCAACGACAACGGTCAGGTCATCGGCAACAGCGACACCCCATCGGGCTACCCGCACGGGTTCTCCTGGACGGCGGCAGGCGGGCTCGTCGATCTCGGCACCTTCGGAGGTGAGACAGGACAGGTCGCGGACGTGAACGACAGCGGACAGGTCGTCGGAGTGAGCGCCACCAGCGACAACGAGCAACGGGCGTTCTTGTGGACCGCAGCGGACGGCCTGGTCGCGCTCAGCACCGAGAACTACAGCACCGCCCACGCAGTGAACGACAGCGGCCAGGTCGTCGGCCGCGGCGGCTCAGGGGGACCTCCAACCCTCTGGAGGGTCGATACGCCTCCACCACCGTCGGCTGGAATGGAAGGTCAGATAACGGGACCCGAGGGAGAACCGGTGGAAGGGGCATCGGTCCAGCTACGCCGTATCTCACCGCCTGATCCCCACGGTGGGAACTGGTATGCCACCACCGGGGCGGATGGGACGTTCTCAATAGACCCGCTCAGTGGACAAGGGCCGCTGGAGCCGGGCACCTATGAGGTGTACGTGCAACCTCCGCTGGGTCCGGCGTCCCTGTACCTAGGCGAGTTCGTGCACGACCTGGTCCTGGCCGGCGGAGAGGTCGCAACGGTCGATGTCGAATTGGCGGTCGGGGCCGGGCTGATGGGCCGCCTACTCGACAGCAACGGTGGCCCGATCCCGCACACCGGGGGCGGCCCAATGATCGCGGTGTGTCCGGTCCCTTTGTCGACCGACGAAGTCCATGGCACGCCGTGCAACGACGGCGATCTGCACGCTGTCGACGCCAGCGGCGGGGAGATCAGCATCGACCCTGACGGTGCGTTCACCACCAACCGCGGCATCGAACCCGGAACCTGGTGGATCGCCGGCATCGACTACTCCCAAGGTCCCCCGCTGATCGTCGGTGACCAGACCTCATTCACCGTCGGGGCCGGCGAGACCGTGGTCTGCGAACTGCGAGCCCCCGGTCCAGCAACCTGCGACAGCGGGATTGTCCGACCGCCGCTTGACCCGCCGGCACCCGAACAAGACGGCGTCTGGGGCTGGGGTGCGGGATCGAACGGTCAGGTGGGCCCCTTGGGGGCCTTCTCGTGGTTGCGGCCGGCTCTGACGGGCAACGTGGCCACCGTCGACGCCCTCGCCGCCGGCAACTACCACAGCCTGGCTCTCGCCAGCGACGGCACCCTGTTGGCGCGGGGCTACAACTTCGTCGGGCAGCTCGGTGACGGCAGCACCAACGATCGCTATGCCATGGTGCCGGTCGCCGGGCTCAGCGATGTCACCGCCATCGCCGCCGGCTCTTACCACAGCCTGGCGGTCACCGGCGACGGCACCGTGTGGGCCTGGGGCGACAACAGTGTCGGGCAGCTCGGTGACGGCAGCACCACGAGTC
>CAYYIA010000080.1:0-3123 GCA_964471875.1 uncultured Acidimicrobiia bacterium | reverse complement strand
GTTTGACCCCGGTGCCGGTCGCCGGGCTCAGCGATGTCACCGCCATCGCCGCCGGTTGGGGTCATAGCCTGGCGGTCACCGGCGACGGCACCGTGTGGGCGTGGGGCGACAACCGCGAGGGGCAGCTCGGTGACGGCAGCACCACGAGTCGTTTGACCCCGGTGCCGGTCGCCGGGCTCAGCGATGTCACCGCCATCGCCGCCGGCTATCTCCACAGTCTGGCGGACGGGCGGACCAGTCCGACGCTGGATGTCGAGCGTTTCAGCGTCGATCTTGCTGCGGGGGCGACGGTGACCACCGACGTCGAAGACGATGGGGCTACCCCCCAAGATCCGATCGAAACCACCCTGACAACACCAAACGCCGGGACCGTGTCGATCCTGGAGGATTCCACACTGAGCAGGTACGGCTTCGGCGACTTCCTATTCCGCGGTCGACGCGTCACGATTACCGCCCCGACGGCGACCGCTGCCGAGCCAATCGTGATCCGCTTCCGCATTGATGTGAGCATCGACCCCATCGACTGGCCTCTTCCGGGGGTACAGCGAAACGGGGTGGGAGTTGGCGTCTGCCAGGCGCCGGGGGCCTCACCCGATCCCTGCATCGAGAGCAGGACACGACTGGAAGACGGCGACGTCGAAATCGTGGTGCGGACATCCGCAGCCAGCGAGTGGACGGTGGGTCGCGCCGGGCCGTCAGCGGACGCTGGCGGGCCTTACACCGTGGACGAGGGCTCACACCTCGTCCTTGATGGCACCTCCGAGGGCGGAGACGCGCCGGTCTCCTTTCGTTGGCTCGGCGCCGCCGGTCTGCTCGACGACGACACCGCCCAACAGCCGACATTTGCCGCCATTGACGACGCCGCCATCGACATTGCCCTGCTCGTCACCGACGCCACCGGACTCACCGGGTTCGACAACACCACGGTGACGGTGATGAACCGACCCCCTCGCCTCTCGCCGCTCGCCATCATCCAGACCCAAAGCCGTCAGCTCGGAATCGGGGCCGCCTTCGCCGACCCCGGCCGACTCGACACCCACACCGCGCTCGTCCGCTGGGGCGACGGCAGCGAGTCCGAAGCCCACGTGATCGAACGACACGGCAACGGAGTCCTCCTCGCCCAACACCGCTACGCACGAAGGGGCAGCTACGAAGTGACCATCCTTGTCAGCGACGACGACGACGGCGAACGGAACGTCACGCGCACCATCGTCGTCCGGTGAGTCCACCAGCCCTCCCAGCAACAGCACCTTCCGCCGCACGTAGCGCTCGCCTGAGTCATCGACCACCAGCAGGGCCACCGGCACCCCGCTGACCATCTTCGAGGACTCCCCGTCGCGGGAACCGCCAACAGAGGAGACCGTCACGCCCCCGATTCATGCGGTAGGTGCTAGCCGCACTATCGCTAGGGGCAACGTGCTAACGAATGTTGCTAACGGGCGCGCCGGAAGAGACCGTGACGGGCAGGGATCACGCCTTCGGTCACGGCTGGGAGAACCCCGGGATTCCGGGCTAGAAGGTCCGCGTCGGGTCGGGCCGGGACGGGCTCCGGCCGTCTCGTAATGAGCAGGTCAGGAGTTCGATTCTCCTCCCGGGCTCTGGATGTCTCGTGCTCGCCATCGCCATGTCCAGGGCGAACGAGGTGGCGATCGCACCGGGACCGGCGACACCCCAGCGGGCGGTCACCGGCTCAGTGCTCGCCGTCGGCGTGGAGGGCGAGTTGGGCGTAGAGGTCCTCCATGAGCACCCGGGTGTCGAGGTGGGTGAAGATCCGCAGGGGCGGCCCGTCCGGGTTCGACTCATGGCCGCCCGTGTCCGTCAGGTGGGGCCGCGAGCCCGGTCGACTCGGTCGTCGCGGCGAGGTCCTCGTGTTCGCCGCCGCCGATCCAGACCAGTGTGAGGCGCTCGGCGATGGACGGCTCGACGAGCCAGGCCGAGGCGATGTCCTCCCGTTGATCCCGCCAAGCATGGGATCGTCAGCGGAGGGCGACGAAGCGCAGGCGCTTGCCGAGCGGCGACCGCGGGATGGCCGCGACGGCCACGACCCGGACCTCGGGATCGGGCAGACCGGCGGTGGCCAGGGCCGAGCGCAGGTCGGGCTCCAGGCCCGCCGGCGGCGCCCCGGCGCCGGCCACCAGCACCTCGATCCCGCGCTCGGTCTGGCGCACCTGGTGGTCGGGCACCGACGGGTACCGGCTGAGCACGGAACGCACGACGTGGGGGTGCACCCGGGCGCCGCCGTAGCAGAAGACGTCGTCGGCCCGCCCGTCGATCTCCAGCACCCGCCGGTAGGCGGGGTACCGGCCCGCGGGGGCGCCGAGCCGGATCCGGTCGTCGAGGCGGTAGCGGATGAGCGGGAGCGTGCGCTGGTGCAATGAGGTGACGAGCACGTGGTCGCCCACGTCCCCCTCGGGCACCGGACGGTCGTCCTCGTCCACGACCTCGACGACGAGGAGGTCCTCGTTCACGACCATGCCGTGCTCGCCCGGCGGCTGGCAGGCGACGTAGCCCACGTCGGTGGTCGGGTAGGCGTCGGCGGGACGCACGCCGAACGCGGCCGCGGCGGCGTCCAGCGCCCGGGGATCGGCGGCGTCACTGCCGACGCTGATCGTGGTGGGGGCGATGCGCAACCGACCGTCCGCCTTCGCCTCGGCCAGCAGCGGCAGCATCGAGCCGATCGTGAGCAGCTGATCGGGGTCGGCGGCGTTGAGGGCGGCGAGGATGGCCTCGACCGGCTGGTCGACCGGGATGATCCGGGCACCGCCTTCCTCCCGCCCATGGAAGAGCAGGCTCGGCCACGCCGTCGGATGGCGCAGCGACCGGGCGCCGACGCAGGCCATCCGCTCGGGCGGGGGGATCCCGGCCTCGGCCCGGAAGCGGATGCTGCTGGCGCCGAACGAGGCGAACTCCTCGATGCTCCACGGGAAGACAGCCGGCTCGCCCGTCGAGCCGCCGGTGGTGAAGATCAGGTAGCGGTCACCGAAGAAGGCCGGGCCCTCGTCGTCGAGCCGCTCCAGGTGGCGCTGGGCGGCGGCCAGGGAGAGGTCGCCGTCGGTCACGACCTCGTCCCAGTGGGCCATGAGCTCGGTCTTGGTCATGGCGGGGAGCGCGGTCAGGTCGTCG
>CAYYIA010000079.1:0-7702 GCA_964471875.1 uncultured Acidimicrobiia bacterium | reverse complement strand
ACCGCTCAACTCGGAGAGGGTCGCCGCGGTCATCGCGGTCATGGCCGGGGTGCGTGTCGGCATCTGCATGATGGCGCTGCCGATGGAGATGCGCTCCGTCGAGGCGCCGTACCAGGCGAGCATCGACACGGCATCGCTGCCGTAGGCCTCGGCCACCCACACCGAGTGGTACCCGAGTCGGTCGGCCTCGCGGACGAAGTCCAGGCGCGGGTCCACCGCGGTGCCCGCATAGCCCATGTTCAGCGCCAGGCGCATCCGTCCGACCTCCTCGTTGCCGCCATTCAAGCCACCCGAGCGGTGCCGGGTACCATCTCCCCGAAATGCCGACCCGATCCCGCAAGGCGCTGATCGTGGTGCCGGCCATTCCGGTGGCGGCGGCAGCGGTCATCGCCACCCAGGTGCTGCGCGCCGCGCATCGCCCCGATCTCCCCTCCTATCCGAACCAGGACCCGTCCGGATCGTTTGGCGACCCGGCCCTGCCCAACCTCCGCATCGTCGCCCTCGGCGACTCCTCGATCACCGCCCCCGGGGTCGTCGATCTGGACAGCATCTGGATCCGACGCGTCGCCAAGCGGCTCTCCGATCGGTACCACGTCGAAGTGATCAGCCTCGCCGTCGGCGGCTCCAAGGCCTCGGACGTCCTCGAGGGCCAAGTCGATGGCGCGCTGCGCCTCCATCCCGACGTCGCCGTGGTCTCCGTGGGTGCCAACGATGCCCTGCGAGGTGTCCCTCCCGAGCGCTACCGCCGCAACCTCACCGCCATCGTCAACCGACTCGCCGCCTCCGGCGCCGGCGTGCTCGTGTTCGGGATGGGCGACCTCGGCAGCATTCCCCGGCTGCCTCCGAGCATGCGCCGCTGGGCCTCACACCGCTCCGAGGCGTTCGATCGGATCGCCCGGGAGGTCGTGGTGACCGTCCCGCGGGCGGTGAAGGTGTTCACGCGGGGTCGAAGCAGCAGGGCGTTCTTCGACGACCCGAGCCTCTTCGCCGGGGATCAGTTCCACGCCGGTGACGAGGGCCATGGGGTGTTCGCCGACGACGCCTTCGAGGCGATGGAGGCGGCGATCGCGCTGCGGCGAACCCCGACCTAGCGCGGTTCGACGCCCCGCACCCGGATGTCGCCGGAGACCGTCTTCACCTCGAGTCGAGCCGGTGCGCCGGACTCGGTCATCCCCTGCACCGGGAAATCCGTGCGCACTTCACCTGAGATCGTCGAAAACGACACGTCGTAGCGCCTGCCGGAAGGCACCCCGAAGGTGACGTCACCCGACATGGATTTGGCATCGAAGCGATCGCCGCCGAACCGACCGACCGTGATGTTCCCCGAGGCCGACCGGACGACCATGTCGCCCTGCACCTCCCGCACCGCGATATCCCCTGAGGCCGACTTCACTTCGGCACTGCCAACCACCTCGGCGCGGAGATCACCCGAGGCGATGGCCACATCGAGTCGACCGGCGACCTCACCGAGGCGAACGTCACCCGAGGCCGACCGAACGGTGGCGTCCCGTCGCACCGTGCCGGCCACGAGTTCGCCGGAGGCGGACTCCACGGCAAGTGAAACCAGATCTGTGGAGATCGTGAGGTCACCCGAGGTGAGCCGGGCATGGACGTCGGCGGGCTCTCCGATCGCCACCACCACATCGACGGACGACCACCGGATCCCGATGGGCGCGTGCCGTTCGGGCTCGAGGTGGATCACATCGCCGCGCTGTTCGACGATCACGCGAGCCACGGCGGAGTCGCGGCCATCGAGGGAGATGTCCACGACGCCGGGTGCGCCCGCCACGATGCGAAGATCGCCCAACGGGAGGCGAAGATCGAGGCGCGGAGTTCCGGTCACCGAGAAGTGAAAGGTCTTCATGTTTCGATCGTCCCTGTGATTCGGCGGTTGCGGTGGCGTCCCTCGTCGGCGCTGGTGGACACGGTCTTCACCAGCCAGGTGTTCACCGACTCCCCTTTGGCTTCGGCAGCCGTCTCGATGAGCTCCTTGAGGGTGGGGGGCAGACGAAGGGTGATGCGGGCGTCGAGCGACTCGCCCGGAGTGGCACTGGCGGTCCCGGAGTCGGTGCGAACCCGAAGCGTGGGTTCGCCGGAGGCGAGCACCACATCGACCTGGTGACCGGGGAGTTGGGCGGCCACCTCGGCAGCCGCCTGCTCGGCGAGGTCGTAGGCCAGCTGGCGGACGGCCGGGCCTAGGGCGGAGAGAATGGCTCGGGCGGCGGTCTCGACCTCGGGATCGCCCCCGGCGACGATCACCTGCTGCTGAATGGCGCCTTCGAGGCGGGTCATCGCCATCGTCGTGTCCATGCGTTCCTCCCGATTCATCGTGCGGTCACCACGCGGCCCAGGGGCGCCGCTGGGATCCGCTCCCGCTGCACCCACTGGACCAGGTTGCGCCCGCTCCTCCGGATGCGGGCCGAGTGCCGCATCTCGTGGATCGCCTTCACCGTGCTGATCGTCGCCCACATTACCCACCTCCGTCGTCATTCCGGTGTCTTTGTGACAGTGCGATGATGTCATAATGATGTCAGGTTGTCAAGGGCTATTTCGCAGCGGGCGCCACCACGCGTTCCGGGTGGGCGGGAGGACGGCCTGCTCGTCCGCAATGCGCAATGCGCAATGCGCTCAGAAACGCGAGGAAGGCCATCGCAGGGCGGTTCTGGCGTATTGCGCATTGCGCATTGCGAGGAACCCCCGAACCCGGATCGCGACGGCCACCTACACTGTCCCCCACACTCCGGGGAGTTCGGGCGAGCCGAACTGAGAGGGTGGCCCCACCGCCACCGACCCGAAGAACCTGATCCGGGTCATGCCGGCGGAGGGAGACGTGATCGACCGACTCTGTGTGATCCTCACCGGAGGGTCGGGCGCGCCCAGCACGCCCCTCCCCCAACCGGATGTCGTGATCGCCGCCGATTCCGGGCTGCACCTCGCTGCCGCCCTCGGGCTCGTGGTCGACCTCGTCGTGGGCGACTTCGACTCCGTCCGGCCCGATGCGGTGGCCACCGCCGTGGCGGGCGGGGCCGTCCTGGAGGCGCATCCCGCCGACAAGGACGCCACGGACCTGGACCTGGCACTCGAGGCGGCAGCGCGCCGCGGGGCCACTCGCACCATCGTGGTCGGCGGAGCCGGCGACGATCGCATCGACCACGTGCTGGCCAACGCCGGAGTGATCGCCGCCGAGCGGCACATCGGTGTCGGCCCCGAGTGGTGGGTGGGGCCGGCCCGGGTGTGGCCGGTCCGCGGCATCAGAACCATCGTCGGGGGCGTCGGGGACACCGTCTCGATCATCCCGGTCGACGGCACCGTGGTCGTCTCGACCACCGGGCTGCGCTGGCCGCTACGAGCCGAACCACTCGGCTTCGGGGCGTCGCGGGGAGTGAGCAATCAGATGACCAGCAACGAAGCCACCGTGGAGGTCCACTCCGGGGTGGCGATGGTCGCCCACCTCGAGGAGGCTTCATGAGACGACTCGCCACCCTCACCGTCGCCCTGTTGGCCGCCGCCTCGTGCGGTGGCAGCCCCACCTCTGACTCCGTGACCCTGCTCGCCCATGACTTCTTCGCCGTCACGCCGGAGGTGCTCGAGGCGTTCACCGCGGAGACCGGGATCGAGGTCGAGGTGGTGCTCGGTGGTGACGCCGGAGTGGTGGTCAACCAGGCCTTGCTCACCGCCGGCAACCCGGTCGCCGACGTGTTGTTCGGTGTCGACAACACCCTGCTGTCGCGGGCGCTCGGTGGCGACCTCTTCCTCCCCTACGTGAGTCCGGCAATGGGGTTGGTGCCCGAGGAGTTCGTCGCCGACGATCGCGTGACTCCCATCGACTTCGGCGACGTCTGCGTGAACTACGACAAGGCGGCCTTTACCGACCTCGCACCACCGCAGACCCTGGCCGACCTCACCGACCCCCGCTACGCCGGGATGCTCGTCGTCGAGGATCCCACGATCTCGTCGCCGGGTCTGGCATTCCTCCTCGCCACCATCGTCGCCTTTGGTGAGGAAGGCGAGTACACCTGGCAGGACTACTGGGCCGACCTCCGCACCAACGATGTCCTGGTCGCCTCCGACTGGGGCACGGCGTACTACGGCCACTTCTCTGGAGCCGGGGACGGCGACCGGCCGCTCGTCGTGTCGTACGCCTCGTCGCCCGGTGCCGAGCTCCTGTTCTCGGATCCGCCGCCCGCAGAGCCGTCCACCGCCACCCTGACCGAAGGCTGCTTCCGTCAGATCGAGTACGCCGGGGTGTTGCGCGGCACGAACGCTCGCGGTGCCGCCGAGGCCTTCATCGACTTCCTCCTGACGCGGGAGTTCCAGGAAGACGTGCCCGGCTCGATGTTCGTCTACCCCGTCCGCCCCGATGCCGCGCTCCCTGGATGGCTCGACGCCCCCACCCCGGGTTCGCTGACGATGGAGCCGGGTCGCATCGAAGCCAATCGCGACCGCTGGCTGGCGGAATGGACCCAACTGGTGCTGCGGTGAAGCCGCTGGCAGGAGGAGGTCCGCAGGCACGAGGGGGGCTCCTCCTCCTCGCCGTCCCGGCCCTGTTTCTCGCCATCTTCTTCGTGTACCCGCTGGCGACGATCCTGGCGACGTCGCTCGGTGCCAGCGACGCCGACACCGGCCCGTTGCTGGACGCCGGCGTGGTGTGGTTCACCGTATGGCAAGCGGTCGCCTCGACGATGCTCACCCTGGTGGCGGGTCTCCCCATCGCCTATGTGACCGCCCGCTACGACTTCCCCGGCCGACGGCTGCTGCGCGCCGCCACCGTCGTTCCCTTCGTGCTCCCCACCCTCGTCGTGGGCATCGCCTTCTTCGCCCTCATCGGCCCATCAGGGCTGCTCGGCATCGACCTCAGCGGCACCGCGACGGCTGTCATCGCCTCGCATGTGTTCTTCAATGTCGCCGTCGTGGTGCGGGTGGTCGGCGGGCTATGGGAGCACATCGACGTCGACCTCGAAGAGGCCGCCCGCTCGCTCGGCGCCGGGCCGATGCAGGTGATGCGGCTGGTCACACTGCCGCTGCTGCGACCGGCCATCGCCTCGGCCGCCGCCATCGTGTTCCTCTTCTCGTTCACAGCCTTCGGGACGGTCCTCGTGCTCGGCGGTCCAGGGATCGCCACCATCGAGGTCGAGATCTACCGCCGCGCCGCGTTCCTGTTCGACCTCCGTGGCGCCGCGGTGCTGGCGATCCTGCAGATCGTCGGCGTCACCACGGCCCTGGTCATCTACGGGCGTCATCAGGAACGATCGCGTCTCACCCAGACGCTCACCCCGGCGCGTCCCCGGCGACCGCGCTCGGCCCGCCAGCGGGTGCTCGTGGCCGCGACCGTGGTGTGGACACTCCTGCTCGTCGGCCTGCCCACCGTCGTGCTCGCCTGGCGAGCCCTCACCCGTGGCGGCGTACCCACCCTGGCGGGGTTCCGGGCGCTGCAGACCTCGCCGTTCGTGGACGTGGCCGCTTCGGCGACCACCTCCATCTCCTACGCCATCGCCGCCACCCTGATCGCTGTCGGTGTGGGACTGCCCGCCGCCCTCGTGATCGCCTCGCACCGCGGGCGGGTGTCGCGCTGGCTCGACACGCTGCTCATGCTGCCCTTGGGCACCTCCGCGGTGACGCTCGGATTCGGAATGCTCCTCGCCCTCGACTCCCCCATCGACCTTCGGGCCACGGCCGCGATCATTCCCATCGCCCACGCCCTCGTGGCGATCCCATTCGTGGTCCGATCGCTCGTGCCGATCCTCGGGTCGATTCGCGGGCGACTGCGTGAGGCCGCGGCCACCCTCGGAGCCTCGCCGCGACGGATCCGTCGCGAGATCGACCTTCCCATTGCTGGACGCGCCGCCGCCGTCGGCGCAGGGTTCGCCTTTGTGATCTCGCTGGGCGAATTCGGCGCCACCAGCCTGCTGGCGCGCCCGGGTTCCGCGACCCTTCCGCTGGCGATGTTCCGCCTCCTGGGGCGGCCCGGCGAACTCAACGTCCAGGGAGCCATGCTCCTCGCCCTCCTGCTCATGGTGTTGACCGTCGGCGTCGTCATCGCCATCGATCGGTACCGCCTGCCCGGCGAAGGGTGGTTCTGATGCTCTCGGTGCGTGGGGTCTCCGTCCGCTACGACGAGGTGATCGCCCTCGACGATGTCTCGCTCGACGTGGGTCCGGCAGAGACGGTGGCCGTGCTCGGGTCGAGTGGTTCGGGAAAGACGACACTGTTGCGAGTCGTCGCCGGCCTCCATGCGCCCGACGCGGGAACCGTCACCTGGGACGGGACCGATCTCGCCCGGGTGCCGCCACATCTGCGCCGTTTCGGGTTGGTGTTTCAGGACTTCGCCCTCTTCCCCCACCTCGATGTCGCCGGCAATGTCGGCTTCGGCCTCAGGGTCGCCGGGATCGCGGGCGGCGATCTCGAATCACGGATCGCGTCGGCACTGGATCGGGTCGGGCTGACGGGATTGGGCGCGCGCCGCATCGAGGAGTTGTCGGGGGGCCAGGCGCAGCGCGTCGCCTTCGCTCGCACCCTGGCCACCACTCCGCGACTGCTCCTGCTCGACGAGCCACTCGGGTCGCTCGATCCCGCCCTGCGCCGCGGTCTGGCCACCGACCTCGCCGCAGCGCTTGCCGCCGACCCCATCCCCACCCTGCTGGTCACCCACGACACCGATGAGGCCTTTGCCCTGGCCGACCGGGTGGCAGTCATGGATCACGGCCGCATCGTCCGCATCGGCACCCCCGAGGAGGTGTGGCGTCGACCGGAGACGGCGGCCGTCGCAGCCCTCCTCGGCCACACCGTGGTCACCGGCACCTTCGCCGGGATCACCCCGCGTTCGGGAACGGCCCTTGCCGTCCGGCCCGATGCCGTCCGCCTCGACGCCAACGGTGATCACGAAGCAACCGTGATCACCAGTGCCTTCCGCGGCCCGGAGTGGGTGGTGACGGTGGATGTGGACGGAGTCCGGGCGAACGCCGTCACCGGGGTCACCCTGAAGCCAGGAAGCCGCGTGAGGTTGTCAGTCGACCCGGCCCGGGTCTCGGTCGTCGCTGCCCTCGACCGGTAGCCGGTGTTCGGACTGGGGACTGGCGACTGGTGACCGGCGACTCACTCCGCCACCTCCACCCACACGGCACTCGCCGCCCGCACCAGTTCCTCGAGCCGGATCGGAAACACCGTGGTCGGGGTACCCCCGGCCGACCAGACGAGATCATGTCGCTGCAGGGCACGATCGGCAAAGACCCGAACCGGGCCCGGGTAGCCAAAGGGCGGGGTGCCACCGGCCGCAAACCCGGTGGCGGCGCGCGCCTCCTCGAGGGTGGCGCGGCGCGCGTTCGTGGCGCCCGCCGCGGCGGCGAGTCGTTCGAGATCGATGCGGGTGTCACCTGAAGCGAACACGACCACTTGCTCGCGGTCGTCCACCGTCAGAACGATCGACTTGGCGATGGCGGAGAGTTCGCAGCCGATGGCATTGGCAGCATCCTGGGAGGTCTTCGTGCCCTCGGGAAAGTGGTGCATGTCCACGACCACGCCGAGCCGCGCCCCGGCGGTGATCACCCGCTGCGAGGTCTCGGGGATGGTCACGACTGATGCTCCGAACGGATGGCCGCGTACGACTCGCCACGGGTGTGTCCGGGGATGCCGCGCCGGGCCATCCACAGGGTCGCCACCGCAGCGCCGATGAGATGCCACACCAGGTCGCCCATCGTGTTCACCA
>CAYYIA010000078.1:0-7789 GCA_964471875.1 uncultured Acidimicrobiia bacterium | reverse complement strand
CCCGGGCGGTCACTCCGCCCGGGTCGATTGTCCCTTTGTGTCTAGCCCCAGTACTGGTGGCGCGACTTCGCCTTGGTGCGCGACCTGCCCTTGCCGCCCCCACCGCGGTTGGGGGAGCGGCGCGCCGCTCCGGTCTCCCCGCGGGGAGCGGTGTTGCCCACCTTGTGACCACCGGTGCTCAGACCGGCCGGATTCGGGGTGTCGAGCGGGGCGCTCATCCCGATGGAACGCTGCAGGCCACGGATCATGCCGGTCTGGTCGTCGGTGACCATGGAGAGCACGACACCGGGGGCACCGGCCCGGGCGGTGCGCCCGGAACGGTGCAGGTACGCCTTGGCATCGTCGGCGGGATCGAAGTGGATCACCGAGGCGACCCCGGTGACGTGGATGCCGCGGGCAGCGACATCGGTCGCCACCAGGGCCCACACCCTTCCCTCGCTGAAGGCCTTCAGCGCCCGCGTGCGCTGCACCTGGCTGCGACCGCCGTGGATGGCCTCGGCGCGAACGCCGAGCTGCTCGAGCCGCTTTGCCACCTTGTCTGTGGCGTGGCGGGTACGGCAGAAGACGATCGCCGGCGCCTCGGCCGAGATCACCGAAGCGGTGTGCTCGAACCGATCGGTCTGGCCGACCCTCCAGAAGAAGTGGCGGGCGTTGCCGTGGTCCTCGGACTTCTCGCCGACCTCATGCCGCACCGGATCCTTCTGGTAGCGGCGGGTGAGTTCGGCGACGGCGCCGTCGAGGGTGGCCGAGAACAGCCAGGTGCGACGATCGGGCCGGGTCATGTCGAGGATCTTCTTGACGTCGGGCATGAAGCCCATGTCGCCCATGCGATCGGCCTCATCGACGACCACCATCTCGACCTCGGAGAGATCGATGTGGCGCTGCTCGATGAGATCGAGCAGGCGGCCCGGGCAGGCGACGAGGACGTCGACGCCGCGGCGCATCATCTGGATCTGCGGTCCGTAGCCGACACCGCCGTAGACGGCACCGACGAAGCGGCTGCGGTCCTTGCCGAGCGGTGCCAGCTCGCGCTGGATCTGATCGGCGAGTTCGCGTGTCGGGGCGAGCACCAGGCCGCGGGGGCGCTTGGGCTTGGCGTGCTCGACGCTCATCATCATCGGGATGCCAAAGGCCAGGGTCTTGCCCGAGCCGGTCGGCGCCCGGCCGCTGATGTCGCGCCCGGCCAGGGCATCGCGGATCACCGCGGCCTGGATCGGGAACGGCTCGGCAATCCCCTTGCGGGCGAGCAGGGCGACGATGTCGTCGGGTACGCCAAGGTCTTTGAAGGTCGTGGGCACACCAAGGCCCGTGGTGGTAGTGGTCATGATTCCCCTCTCGGGATATGGAAGAACGGTCCCGGTTCATCCGGGAGAGGGGCATGACGAGGCGATCAGGCCACTGCGATGTGTCCGCCGCCGGATTCCACCGGAGGGATCGCACATGCGACCAGCCTCATACCGGTGTGGCGGCGACGGCAAGGTAGCAGGGTCGCGCGGGGAAACCAGCATTGGGTGAGGAGCGCAATGCGCAATGCGCAATGCGCAATGCGCCCCAGGCAGCGAGGGTGCCGGGTACCGGACCGCGCGTTCTGGCGGGCGACGGGCGTCGGGCGACGATCTCTTGCTGTCGGCTGTCGGCTGTGAGCTGTCGGCTACTTCAGCAACAACTTGTCCAACCGCTTCGCGGTGAACGCCACTCCCACCAACCCCATGCCGAGGAGGAACGCCACGTGGCCGGCGATCGACCAGTCGAAGACCCCGAGGGTGAGGGCCCGGATCAACTCGACGCCGTGGTAGAGCGGTGAGAAGCGGGTGATCACCTGGAAGGCCTCGGGGTACACCGAGAGCGGATAGAAGGTGCCCGAGAAGAGGAAGAGGGGGAGGGTCACCATGTTGATCAGGTCGAAGTCCTGCCACGACTTCATGAAGGTGGTTGCGGTCATGCCGGCGGCGGCAAAGGCGAAGCCGATCAGGACCGCGGCGGGCACCGCCATCACCGCCCAGATGGAGTGGACGTAGCCGAAGGCGGTGATCACGATCAGAAACGCCGTCGCATAGAGCAGGCCGCGGCCCAGCGACCAGGCGATCTCGCCGACGGCGATGTGACGGGGCTGCATCGGGGTGGACAGGATCGTGTCGTACACCTTGGCGTAGCGGAGCTTGAAGAAGATGTTGAAGGTGGACTCGTAGATGGCGCCGTTCATCGCCGAGGCGCCGAGCAAGGCCGGGGCGACGAAGGCGGCGTAGTGGACGAGATCGCCGTTGGGCATGGTGATGTCGCCGACCAGGGCGCCCACTCCCACCCCGATGGAGAAGAGGTAGAAGACGGGCTCGAAGAACCCCGACACGACCAGCAGCCAGATCCGTCGATAGACCAAGGCGCTGCGCTCCAGCATGCGCAGCGCGGTACCGGGCACGAACGGCGGGGTCACCCGGGTGGTGAGGGTCGCCGAGGTCATTTCACCAACCGCTTTCGCATCTGGCGGGCCGACAGCAGCCATCCCACCGCCACCATCGCCACCAGGTAGCCGATGCTGATCCAGGGGCTGAGGCGGGAGGGGATGCCGAGGGCGATGGCGCGGCACAACTCCACGCCGTGGAACAGCGGGGTGGCATAGGCCACGGGTTGCAGCCACCCCGGCAACTGGCTGATCGGGAAGAACGTCCCCGAGAAGAGAAAGAGCGGGGTGATCGCCCAGCGGAACAGACTGGACAGGCCCGTCTCGTCCTTGAGCCGGGCGGTGTAGGCGGTGACCACCGCGGCCACGGCGACGCCGGTGAGCACGGCCGGGGGCACGGCGAGCAGCCCATCGACGACGCCGGTGGCGCCGAAGGCGGTCATCACCCCGGCATACACCAGCGTGACGAAGGTGAGCCGGACCGCGATCCACCCCAGGTGACCGGCGACCAGGTCGTTGATCCCGATGGGGGTGGAGAGGATGGCGTCGTACGTCTTGCGCCACTTGATGCCTGCCATCACCGGGAACGAGGCATCACCGGCGGCGGTGGTCATCGCGGTGGAGGCGAGCAGGCCCGGGGCCAGGAACGCCAGGTAGGAGACCGGCAACGCCGAGTCGCCGGAGTCCACCAGCTTGCCCAGACCGATCCCCATGGCGAGGAGGAACAGCACCGGGTTCAAGAAGGTGCTCATCACACTGCCCCGCCAGGTGCGGCGATAGACCCGGGCCGAGGCCTCCACCAGGCGGCCGGAGTGGGCGAGGATCATCAGTCGACCAGGCTCCGGCCGGTGAGATGCAGGAACACGTCTTCGAGCGTGGCGCGGCGGCTCACCGTCGACTCGGGGATGATCCCGTCGGCATGGATGGCGTCGGAGAGGCGATCGGCGTTGTCCGTGTAGAGCAGCACCCGGTCGGGAAGGATCTCGGTGCGGCTGGCCCGGCCCTGCAGCTTCTCGGCATGCGCCTCCTGGGTGCCCACCGGGAACCGCAGCTCGAGCACCTCGCGGGTGGAGTGCTGCTCGATGAGCTTGCGGGGCGAACCGTGGGCGACGATCTTGCCCTTGTCCATGATCACCAGCCGGTCGCAGAGCTGCTCGGCCTCGTCCATATAGTGGGTGGTGATGATGAGCGTCACCCCATCCTGCTTGAGCCGGTAGAGGCGGTCCCAGAGGAGGTGGCGCGCCTGCGGGTCGAGGCCGGTGGTGGGCTCGTCGAGGATCATCATCTCCGGGGTGTTGATCAGGCCGCGGGCGATGGTGAGCCGGCGCTTCATCCCTCCCGATAGCGGTTCGACCCGGCTCTTGCGACGCTCCTCGAGCTGGGCGAAGGCGAGCAGCTCGTCGATGCGGGGGTCGATCACCTTCTTGGGCAGCCCGAAGTACCGCCCGTAGATGAGGAGGTTCTCGTAGACGCTGAGTTCCTCGTCGAGGTTGTTGTCCTGGGGCACCACCCCGAGGCGAGCCCGGATCCGCGGACCGTCGACGGCTGGGTCCATGCCCAACACGGTGAGCGAACCCTTGGTGACGGGGGAGACCGAGCCGATCATGCGCATGGTCGAGGACTTGCCCGCCCCGTTGGGTCCGAGGAACCCGAACACCTCGCCCCGCTCGACCTCGAAGTCGATTCCGGACACGGCTTCGAAGTCCCCGAAGGACTTGTGCAGGTCGCGGGCGATCACCAGGGATTCGGCCATGAAGGGATCACGCTAGCGCGAGCGCCATCGCAGGTTTCGGGGTTCTAGCCTGGGTCGCCATGACCGATCCCGGCGCACCCCCGACGACACCCCCCGCCCCGCATCGCACCGTCTCGCCGGGCCTCACCGGCACCCTGCGAGGGTTCTACTACGCCACCGCCGCCACCGGACTGGGGGCGGTCTTCGCCACCGTCAACGAAACCCGCCGCTTTGCCGATCTGGTGGCGGGTCGCCCGGGGGCCCTGCGCCTGCTCGCCGATGCCGAGGAGGTGAGCGACGGTCTGGTCGGGCTCTTCGGCCTCTGCGGCATGGTGCTGGCGGTGCTCACCATCATCTGGTGGTACCAGGCGTATCAGGCCATCGAGCGCACCGGTGCCACCGGCCGGTCGTGGAGTGCCGGTTGGGCGATCGGGGGGTGGTTCATCCCGCTGGCCAACCTGATCATCCCGCGGTTGGTGCTGACCGAGATCGACCGGGTGTCGGCCGCCGCCGCGGAGGGGAGTGTCGACTGGCGCACCCGGCCGTTGCTGGCCACCTCGAGCTGGTGGTGGGGTTGCTTCGTGGCGGCATCGATCGCCCTGGCCGCCGGAACCGGGATCACCGCGGATCAGATCGAACGCGGGATCACCGACGCCGAGCTCTACCGCACGGGTCTCTGGCTGACCACGGCCGGGCTCGCCCTCGATGTGGCGGCGGCGCTCTTTGCCGCGGCATCGCTGCGGGTGTTCGGTTCCCGCCTCACCCGGTGAGGCGACGGGTGCTCGGGCCGAGGGCACCCGGGTCATATGATGACCCGCAGTCCAGGAGGTGACCGGTGAGCAATCGGATGACGACGCTGTTGTGGTTCTTGTTGGGCATCTCGGTCACGCTGGCCGTGGTGCTGGGGGTGATCGTCCTCAGCGGCGACGACGACGGCGGCGGGACCGCCGCCACCACGGTCACCACCACCGGTGGGGAGACCACCACCACGGCGGTGACGACGACCGGGGTGGAGACGACGGTGACCACCGGTGCCACCACCACCGCCCCCACGGTCACCACCGCACCGCCCCATGCCTGCTCCGGGCTGCCCAGCGCCACCACGCCGGCGATCCCCGGGCCGGGGGTGACGATCGCCATCGGGGACTTCGATGCCGATGGCACCATGGACGACTTCATCGGCTACCAGAAGGGCGATGGCACCTTCTGGATCCAGATCGCACTGTCGTATGGCTATGCCACCGAGATCGAGGCGTACACCCGGGCAGATGTCTACGGCGCCCAACCCTTCTCCTACACCGATGACCCCGACCCCTGGATCGGCATCGCCGCGGTGGACAGTGGGGCTTCCACCGAGGTCCTGCAGTTCTTCCAGTTGGACGGGTGCACGATCGTGAAGTCCACCGTCGATGGCAGCATCGAGGCGAGCTTCCTGCGCGGGGGCGGCGTAACGCACATGGACGGCCTGGTGTGTGGCGCAGAAGGCTTCACCACTCGCTCGGCGCAGACGGGCGATGGCACCAACTGGGAGTACTACACCACCGACTACCTGTGGGACCCCGTGGCCCGGACCTTCATGAACCTCGGCATGGCGTCGTCGACCCTGACGAGTCCGGCCGACGATGACGTCATCTTCAGCGCTGCCGAGTTCACCTGTCCGTTCGCACCCTGATCGAGTTCCGCGTGGCGATGAGGCCCCGTCATGGCGACGGGGCCTCATCGCGTCGCTAGCGTCGCCCCCGAACCGGAGGAACGATGCCCGAAGACATCTACGCCCTGAGCAGCCGACTCGTGGACGAACTCGTCACCGCCCTTCCCACCGTGGCGACCTACCTGGGTATCCCCGGTCACGATCATCGCTGGGACGACTTCAGCCTGTCCGGACGCGAAGCCGTGGCGGCGATGTTCCGCGACCAGGTGAAGCGCGTCGAAGCCGCCGAGGCGGGCGACGACCCCTGGCGCCGCCTCGCCCGTGAGGTGGCATTGGCCGAGCTGCGTCGCAACCTCGCCGACTTCGACACCGGCGAGCACCTCGTCGACCTCAACAGCATCTCGTCGTCGCTGCAGGACATGCGCGATGCCTTCGATCAGATGGATCAGTCGACCTCGGCCGGATGGGAGAACGTGGCCGCCAGGCTCCACGGGCTTCCCCAGGCGGCCGCCGGATACGTCTCCCGTCTGGAGGACGCCCGCCGCCTCGGACGGGTGGTGGCCCGCCGCCAGGTGGTGGAGGCGATTCGCCAGGCTCGCAACCATGCCGGCGATCGCTCCCACTTCCTCAGCTTCCCTGCCGCCATCGCCGCAGCCGGTGTGGCCGACGCCGGGTTGGCGGCCAGGGTGGCCGCGGGCGTCGACGAGGCGCGATCCGCCTTCGCCGCCATCGGCGACTACCTCGAGTCGACCTATCTCGCCTCCGCCCTCGAGCGCGATGCGGTGGGGGAGGAGCGGTACCGCAACCTGGCGCAGCGATTCCTCGGCAGCGAGATCGACCCGCGCACCACGTATGAGTGGGGATGGTCCGAAGTGAACCGGCTGCGCCAGCGCATGACCGCCACCGCCGAACAGATCCTCCCCGGTGGGGGGATCGCCGCCACCCTCGAGTTGCTGCTCACCGATCCCGCCCGCGCCGCCCACAGCCAGGACGAGTTCCGTGACCTGATGGCGGCCCGTCAGTCCACCGCCCTTGCCGAACTCGATGGGGTGCACTTCGACGTGCCCGAGCCGATCCGCCGTATCGACGTCAAGATGACGCCCCCGGGCGGATCACTCGGGGCCTACTACAACGGACCATCGGAGGACTTCACCCGCCCGGGCACGGTGTGGTGGTCCAAGGGCGACGCCCAGCAGATCCCGCTGTACGACGAGGTGACCACCGCGTACCACGAGGGCTTCCCCGGCCATCACCTCCAGTACGGGATCCAGGTGACCGCGGGCGATCGCATCTCGCGCTACCAGCGTCTCGTGGTGTGGTACTCGGGCTCCGGCGAGGGGTGGGCGCTCTACGCCGAGGACCTCATGGAGGAGCTCGGCTATCTCGAGAAGCCCGACTACGTGCTCGGCAAGCTCGCCGCGGAGATGCTGCGGGCCTGCCGGGTGGTGATCGACATCGGCAGCCACCTCGAGTTGCCCATCCCCTCCGGCCAGCCCTTCCATCCCGGCGAAGCGTGGACCTTCGACACCGGTGTCGAGATGCTCGAGCGGTATGCCGGACAGGCTCACGACGTGTCGGTCTCGGAGATGAACCGCTACCTGGGCTGGGCGGGTCAGGCGATCGCCTACAAGGTGGGTCAGCAGGCGATCCGCGATCTCCGCACCGAGGCGCAGCGCAAGGCCGGCGCCGCCTTCGACCTCAAAGCCTTCCACGCCCGGCTGCTGGAGGTGGGGGCGGTGGGGTTGGATGTGTTGAGGAAGCACGTCAGAAGTTAGTCACCAGTCCCCAGTCCCCAGTCTCCAGTCCGGAGCGCGTACGGGACCGGCGACTGTCGGCTGGGATCTCCGACTGAGGACTGAAGAACTCGAGCATCAGTCATCAGCCCGAGGTTCGCTTGTCCTGGTGACTGGCGACTGGTGACTCGAGACTTCCTCTGGTGACTGGTGACTGGTGACTGGTGACTTCCTCTGGTGACTGGTGACTGGAGACTTCCAGGGCCACCCACAGC